>DFKL01000178.1:0-209 GCA_002373535.1 Prevotellaceae bacterium UBA3646
GCTCTATCATCCAGAATTCGGCCAGATGACGCGGGGTGTTTGAGTTCTCAGCGCGGAATGTGGGGCCAAAAGTATATATCGCGCCGAGTGCAGTCGCACCCAATTCTCCCTCCAGCTGGCCTGAGACGGTCAGTGATGTCTGTTTGCCGAAGAAGTCGTCGTCATATATGATGGAACCGTTCTGGTCCTTCTTCAGGTCATACAGGTTC
>DFKL01000178.1:271-5420 GCA_002373535.1 Prevotellaceae bacterium UBA3646
GTCGTAACCTGAAACATCTGGCCTGCACCCTCGCAGTCGCTGGCGGTAATCAGCGGTGTGTGGAAATAGAAATACCCATGCTCGTGGAAGTATGTGTGTATTGCCATCGCCATATTGTGCCGGATTCGCAGTATGGCGCCGAAAGTGTTCGTGCGCGGACGCAGGTGTGCCACGGTACGCAGATATTCCCAGCTTGCTCCTTTTTTCTGCAGGGGATAAGTGTTGTCGCTGTCACCTAATATCTCGATCGTCCTGGCCTGAACCTCGCTGGCCTGCCCTGCAGCAGGACTTTCAACGAGTATGCCTGTTACTGCAATACATGCTCCTGTCGTGATACGCTTGATGGTATCTTCGTCAAAGTCCGGATCTTCGCCTACGATTTGTATGTTCTTGATTGTAGAGCCGTCATTCAGTGCAACAAAGAAGATTCCTTTGCTGCCACGCTTTGAGCGAACCCATCCTTTCACGCATATTTCTTGACCAAAGTCGGTACTCTTCAGTGCATCAGTTACTTTTGTCCTTTTCATGATTGAAATAATGAATTATGCTTATTCAAATGCCCCCATCTGTAACATCTGTACTTCCTGCTCTGTAAGGAAGCGCCAGTCTCCACGCTTGAGGTTCTTCTTCGTCAGTCCCGCGAAATACACGCGATCCAGTTTGACGACGTGGTATCCAAGATGCTCGAATATGCGTCGTACGATACGGTTCCTGCCACTATGGATTTCGATGCCTACCTGTTTCTTGTCTGTATCGGAGGCATAGTCTATGGCATCGGCATGTATCTCTCCGTCTTCCAGTGTTATGCCGTCAGCAATCTGTCGGATGTCTGCTGCCGTGACTTTCTTGTCCAGGAATACGTGGTATATCTTTTTCTTCAGATATTGCGGGTGTGTAAGCTTGCTGGCCAGTTCTCCGTCGTTAGTGAGCAGGAGTACGCCTGTCGTGGTCCTGTCCAGCCTGCCTACGGGGTAGATGCGCTCGCTGCAGCAGTTCTTGACAAGATCCATGACGGTCTTGCGGTTCTGCGGGTCATCGCTTGTCGTGACAAAGTTCTTAGGCTTGTTGAGCAGGACGTATACCTTTTTCTCGAGGCTGAGTGTCTGGTCGTGGAACATGACCTGATCGCTGCGCAGTACCTTCGTACCCAGTTCCGTCACTACGTTGCCATTTACCTTTATGACTCCGGCCTGGATAAGAGTGTCGGCTTCACGTCTGCTGCACACACCGGCGTTTGCCAGATAGCGGTTCAGACGGATCGGCTCGTTCGGGTCGTAGTGCTTTTCCTTGTATTCTATTTGTTTCTTCATGCTGTATTTGGCATGAGGATTGTAGTCGGCCGTCCGTGGGCGTCGGTTGTATTTGCCGCCTTGTGCCTGATTGTCGAAGCGGCTCTTGCGGACATCGTTGCGGTCATAGGCTCTTGAATAGCTGCGTCGGTCCGTAGAGCCGTCGCGCTGTCCATTTCCTTGGCGTGAATAGTTGTTCTCTCTGTTGTAGCTGTAACTGCCTACGTGGCGACTGATTCTTGGACGACGTGGGCGATCACCGCCACCGTTTCCCTCGCTGGCAAATGCGTTGCGCCAGCTTTCTTCTTCCATACTCATAGTAAGTCGTTAGTTAATTGTGTTTTTCTATATATAATATTTTTGCCTGTGACGACAAGTTCAGCCAGAGTCAGATTCCAGTGTATGTGTGCGGTGTAATCCTGCGTAGTTCGTCCTTTACGGATTCGTTGACGTTTAGCTGTTCGATGAAGTCCTTGATAGTCGATTCGTTGATGCCGGCTCCAGTACGGGTGAGGGCTTTCAGCGATTCGTAAGGATTTGGATATGCTTCGCGACGTAGGATTGTCTGGATGGCTTCGGCACATACCGCCCAGCATCCGTCAAGGTCGCGGTTGATAGCTTCCTGGTTCAATACCAGCTTGCGCAATCCCTTTATCGTGCTTTGGATGCTGATAATAGTGTGACTGACGGGAACGCCGACGTTACGTAGAACGGTTGAGTCGGTCAAGTCACGTTGCAGACGGCTGATTGGCAGTTTCTGGCTCAGGTGTTGTAGAATTGCATTTGCAATACCTAGATTGCCTTCCGAGTTTTCAAAGTCGATAGGATTTACCTTGTGTGGCATGGCAGAGGAACCGACTTCTCCCGCTTTCACTTTCTGGCGGAAATATTCCATGCTGACATACTGCCAGAAGTCACGATCCAAATCTATAATTATGGTATTTATGCGCTTCATGGCATCAAATATCGCACCGAGACTGTCGTAGTTGCTGATCTGTGTGGTATATTGCTCGCGTTCAAGTCCGAGGCAGTCAGAAACGAACTTGTCGCCGAATCCCTTCCAGTTATATTGCGGGTATGCAATGTTGTGTGCATTGTAGTTTCCTGTGGCGCCACCGAACTTGGCCGTTATCGGGAGAGCTTTCAAGGCTTCCAGCTGACGCTCCAGCCGATAGGCGAAAACCATGATTTCCTTGCCCATGCGTGTTGGACTGGCCGGTTGCCCGTGTGTCTTTGCGAGCATGGGTATGTCTTTCCACTCGGATGCATACTCTTTCAGCAGCTCCGTCAGTTCTTCGACCTGTGGGTAATAGACATCGCGCAGTGCTTCTTTGACAGACAACGGGACGCTGGTGTTGTTGATGTCCTGGCTGGTCAAGCCAAAATGGATGAATTCCTTATATCTGTCAAGACCGCCAAACTTGTCAAATTTCTCCTTTATGAAATATTCAACGGCCTTGACGTCGTGGTTGGTAACCTTCTCAATATCCTTGATGCGTTGTGCGTCTTGTTCCGTAAAATCCTTGTATATACTGCGGAGGTCGACTGTTCCTGACGGGAAATCCTTCAGCTGAGGCAGGGGAATATTGCACAATGCAATGAAATATTCTATTTCAACCCTGACACGATACCTGATAAGTGCATATTCGGAGAAATAGTCAGCCAATTGCTTCGCCTTGTCACGATAGCGTCCGTCTATCGGACTGATAGCAGTGAGGAGATTAAGTTCCATCTTATGGATGTTTAGATTAAATAAAAGAAACCGACATGCTCCTAAGAGACGCTGTCGATTTCAAACCACCACTTCTGTGGGCAATGAGGGATTCGAACCCCCGACCCTCTCCTTGTAAGGGAGATGCTCTGAACCAGCTGCGCTAATTGCCCATGCAATCCGTATAATTGCAGTGCAAATGTACGACAATTGTACGAAATGCACAAATGTTTTAAGATTTATTTTTGGTTTGCAAGGCGTTTTGCCTGTTCGGCGATAAGTTCAGTGTCATCGAAATAGTTGATTTTCATTGCCCTTCTGACCTCATCCATTGTCTTTGCTGCGGTTTCGCGTGCATCCTCACACCCCTTTCGAAGGATTTCGTATACGGCAGGTATGTCCTTCTGCAGCTCCAGACGACGTTCGCGTATTGGCTTGAGACGATCGTTCAGGATGTTGAACAGTAGCTTCTTGCATGTTCCGTCTCCCAATCCGCCGTGGCAGTAGTGTTCTTTTAGCTGGTCAAGGTTCTTGTATTCCGGAAGGAAGCGTTCGAAGTCGTTGTCGGTGGAAAATGCATCAAGATACGTAAATACCGTATTGCCTTCAAGATGTCCCGGAGAGTCGATTGTCAGGTGCTGTGGGTCGGTAAACATGCTGTTTACTTTCTTCTTCAGTTCCTTTTCGCTATCGCTCAGATAGATGCAGTTGCCAAGGCTTTTGGACATTTTTGCCTTTCCGTCTGTTCCCGGCAGGCGCATACATGCCTGGTTGTCAGGCAGCATTATCTCTGGCTCTACGAGGGTGTTGCCGTATATGTGGTTGAAGCGACGTACTATTTCCCTGCATTGTTCCAGCATAGGCTCCTGGTCTTCGCCGACCGGAACCGTCGTGGATTTGAAGAGAGCAATGTCTGCAGCCTGGCTGATGGGGTAGGTGAAGAACCCTACAGGTATGCTTTCGCCGGCAAAACCGCGCATCTGAATTTCAGTCTTGACTGTCGGATTGCGCTGCAGTCTGCTTACGCTTACGAGATCCATGAAATAGAATGCGAGTTCTGCCAGTTCTGGAATCTGGCTTTGGATGAAGATGGTCACTTTCCCCGGGTCCAGTCCGCATGACAGATAGTCGAGGGCAACCTCAACTACGTTCTGGCGTACTTTCTCAGGATTGTCCATATTGTCTGTCAGGGCCTGGGCATCGGCGATAAAGACATACATTTTTTTGTATTCGCCTTCGTCCTGAAGCTCTATACGGCGGCGAAGGCTCCCAACGTAGTGCCCGATATGCAACCTGCCTGTAGGACGGTCACCTGTGAGGAATATTCTGTCTTTCTTGTCCATTATAAGGTTAAATTCTGTTTGTCAGTTATGAAAAGAGGGAAGCATTCAGTATGGACGCTTCCCTCTTGATATCCTGCTATGCTATATTACTTCAGTTCTACAGTAGCGCGACGGTTGTATGGATATGGATCCAGGTCGTTTACGCCACCCTTGGCAGCGGTCTCGATCTTGTCGCTGCTTACGCCCATCTTGACGAGCTCTGCGACAACGGCCTCAGCACGGCGCTGTGAAAGAGCCTGGTTGTAGTCTGGGCGACCTGTGTTGGAGTCTGCGTAGCCTGTAACTACGACAGTGCGGTTGTTGGCAATTGCAAATTCTGCAATCTCCCTGACGTTCACGAGATCCTTCCTTGAAGCAATCTTGCTCTTGTTCAGGTTGAAGAATACCGATGTACGGGTCGTGGCAGGTACTGTTACGACGTTAGTCACAGGCTTTTGGTTCTTCAGCAGGTTCTGCAGACGATCGTTTTCTGCCTGTGAGTCTGCCAGAGAGGCGTTAAGCGCGTCAACCTGAGCCTTGTTCATAGCCATGATGGCATCTACGTCTGGAGCATTGTCCCATCCTACCTTGCCGAGATTGAAACCGCAACCTACGCTCCAGCCTACCAGCCAGTCACGAGACTGTACAAGAGCATACTGATTGCCGCTGCTCCACCGGCTCAGACAACCGTCCATGTCCGGGTCACCGGCGTTGGCATAGATGTCGACGTTGATGTGGAAACGCTTTGTCACGTTGAACTGGTTCAGGATACCTGCACCCAGCAGGAATGACTCTGACGAATTGTCACAATTGTGAAGCCAGCCTGC
>DFKL01000045.1 GCA_002373535.1 Prevotellaceae bacterium UBA3646
CGGTTTCGCTGCAGGCTGGCAACTGGCACGACGGACTCCGATTTTTGCAGAAGTCGGAATATCATACAGCGGGAAGGGGGCAAGCGTAGTGCCGCCTAACGAGCCATCTGAGCCTCCTGTATCCGGCGGCTATAACAAACTGCGCTACAGGATGCATACCCTGCACATTCCCGTAGTAATAAAATACAAAATCAGCCTGAAACGGGGAGGTCTGAGCATACAGCCGCTGGGAGGCTTGTATATGAACCTTGGTATGGGTGGCAAGTGCCAGGATTACTGGTCGCGTACCACGACGGGTTCATTTGACGACAACCTGGATGTATTCGATGCCGGCCTGCGCCTGGGATGCGGCATGGCTTATACCAACTTCTACATGGAGCTGACATACGACATCGGCCTTGTGAACCTTGCAGGCAAGGAGGGCAAGTTCAGATACACCGACCGTATGGGCTATGACGACTTTGACGGGGGCATACGTTCTGGAAACCTGGCCCTGACACTGGGTGTGGAATTCTGACTACAGGTCGTTCAGGAGGCTGGTTCTCCTCTTTGTATTGTTTAACTTGTCGAAATAGGTTATTGAAACGCGATAGTGTCCTGTGGGGGTAGGCATCTTCCACAACGAGACGATACCGTGGGCCATACCGTACTCGATGTGTGCCTCATGTCCGAGTCCCTTGACCGTGCGGATGGCATTGGGATATTTCTCGGCCAACATACGGTCGTAGCTCTCCATCCGTGACAGGGCTTCCTGAGCATTCTGGTCTGGCAGGTAGACCATGACGCAGTTTACTACTTTGGTAGTCCGGTCGAACACTACGCACACATCGCTCTCCTGTCCTGTGAACTGTCCGCTGAACATCCATGTACCGGCCTTCTTGTCCTGTGCTACGCGCTTGAAGCCGAGTCGCTTCATCTGGACAGAGAATTTCCTGATACTTCCGTCCACAGGCAACCCCATGAAGGTTATGTGCTCCTGGGCTTCCACGGCTACGACGGCCAAGAGTGCGGTGATTGTAAATAACAGTCTCTGAAACATATTGTCTTCTCCTTTTAATTATTATGTCCTATAGTCTGGCTCAGTGCATCGGCGCACCTTTCTCCGTCTACGCCTGCGCTGACTATTCCGCCTGCATACCCTGCGCCTTCGCCGCAAGGAAACAGTCCGGAAATTCTCACATGCTGCAGCGTATCGGGGTTACGCAGGATACGCACGGGAGCGCTGGTCCGTGTCTCGACGGCTATGACGGTGGCCTGGTTGGTGAGGAATCCGTGATGCCGGCGGCCGAACTGCAAGAAGGCCTCGCGCAGTCGTGTACTGATGCCATCGGGAAGCCAGAAATGCAGCGGACTGGATATCATTCCGGGGGCGTAGCTTCCTGCCGGCAAGTCGGATGAGAGGCGTTTTTCCACGAAATCCGCCATGCGCTGTGCGGGTGCCGTCTGCTTCCTGTTTCCCTGCTGCCAGCACATTCGTTCCAGCGTCTCCTGGTATTCCATCATTGAGAGCACACTGTCACCGGGAACATCCTCGGGCCTGACCTCGACGACCATTCCGCTGTTGCTCCACTTGCCGTTGCGTCCGCTGGGGCTCATTCCGTTGACGACTATCTGCTCTGGGCCGCTGGCTGCCGGGACGACGAAGCCGCCCGGACACATACAGAAACTGTATACGCCGCGATCCTGAATCTGGCATACCATGCTGTATTCTGCAGCAGGAAGATACCTGCCCCTTCCCTGGCTGCTGTGATACTGTATCTGGTCTATAAGGTGGGCTGGATGCTCCAGACGGACTCCCACGGCAATGCCCTTGGCCTCGACCTCTATCCCCTCGTGTACCAGATAGCGGTAGACGTCACGGGCACTGTGACCCGTTGCCATTATCACGGCTGAAGCACGGAACTCCCTGTCGCCGCATAATATGCCACAGACGTGTCCTCCGGAAACTATGAGCGAAGTCATCCTGGTCTGGAAATGCACCTCGCCTCCACACCGTAGTATCGTCTTACGCATGTTCTCGATGACTCGCGGCAGGCAATCCGTCCCGATATGCGGATGTGCGTCTGCAAGGATATTGGGATTGGCTCCGTGCTGGACGAACACACGCAATATCTTGTCGGTATCACCTCGCTTCTTGCTGCGCGTATACAGCTTGCCGTCGCTATATGCTCCTGCACCGCCCTCGCCGAAACTGTAGTTGCTCTCCGGATCCACTCGCTGCTCGGGGCGTATACGGGCAATATCCTTCTTGCGTTCGCGTACGTCCTTGCCACGCTCAACCACTATGGGACGTATGCCGTGTTCGATGAGTCGCAAGGCTGCAAACAACCCGGCCGGACCGGCTCCGACGACTATGGCCCGGGGACCGTCACTTACGTCCGGGTAGTATACCGGTTCGAACAGATCGTCGTCCGGCTCCTCTCCTACATAGGCCCGGACGGTAAGGTTTACGAATATCCTTCTCTGCCGTGCATCGATACTGCGCCTAAGCACCCGGACGGCATTTGGGCGTATGCCTTTCTCCCTGTGCAGCCATGCTGCAATGGCTCTCTCGTCGAAAGCGTCCTGTGGCGGTATACGTATCTGTAATTCACGTACCATAATTATAATATCATCAGCCAAACAGTTCCCGCACGGCTTCGGCAACGCGCCTTACGGGCACTATCTCTATAGTATATTCCTTCTCGTTCAGTGTCTGCGCATTATGATGCGGTACCAACATGCGGCGGAAACCCAGTCGCTGTGCTTCCTGGATACGCTGCTCAATACGGGATACCGGACGTATCTCGCCACTGAGCCCGACCTCACCGGCCATTGCCACATCTGCATCTATGGGTGCGTCTACGTTGCTAGACAGCACTGCGGCTATCACGCTGAGGTCGAGGGCCGGATCGGTGACACGCAGGCCGCCGGCGATATTCAGGAATACGTCTTTCTGTGCGAGCTTGAATCCTACTCGCTTCTCCAGCACGGCAAGCAACATGTTGAGCCGCCTGCCTTCGAAGCCAATGGTACTGCGCTGTGCCGTTCCATAGGCTGCCGTGCTGACAAGGGCCTGTGTCTCTATCAGGAACGGGCGCACTCCCTCGACGGTTGCTGCTATGGCCACTCCGCTCAATCCCTCGCGGTTGTCACTCAGCAGCAGTTCGCTGGGGTTATCTACCTGGCGCAGGCCGTCGTGACGCATCTCGTATATTCCGAGTTCGCTGGTCGAACCGAAGCGGTTCTTGATGCTGCGCAGTATGCGGTACATGTAATGCTGGTCTCCCTCGAACTGAAGCACGGTATCTACGATATGCTCCAGGACCTTGGGTCCTGCCAGGCTGCCTTCCTTGGTAATATGGCCGATAAGCATGATGCTGACGCCTCCGCTCTTGGCATATCTCAGCAGGGCTGCAGCGCACTCCCTGATCTGCGACAGGCTACCAGGACTGCTCTCGACGCTGCCTGTGCTGATGGTCTGTATAGAGTCTATCACCACCATGTCCGGCTTGACACTGGATATCTCTGCAAAGATGTTTTCCAGCAATGTCTCGCAATATATCAGGACATCGGCATCTCCGCCAAGGCGGTTGGCACGTAGCTTGATCTGCCTGGCACTCTCCTCGCCGGAGACGTACAGGACTTTCCTGCCCTTCAGGCGCATTATGGTCTGAAGCACCAGCGTGCTCTTGCCTATACCTGGCTCCCCCCCAAGCAAGACGAGCGAACCGGGCACGAGTCCTCCGCCCAGTACACGGTTGAGTTCCGCGTCCTGCATGTCAATCCGCGGTTCGCGGTCTGCCTGTATTTCCTGAACGGGCACGGCCCTGGCCGTACGGACATCCGCACCTGAGGCTGCCATTGCCATACGGGTGACTGCCGACGTGGAGTCGTCCTGCCGCACATGCAGTTCCTTCATCGTATTCCACTTGCCGCACGCAGGGCATCTGCCTACCCAGCGGACACTGTCCTGTCCGCATTCCTCGCAGACGTATACGGTCTTGTCGTTCATCCTTGCCATAGTCCTAACTGTTATATGTCCCACATCGAGGGCACTTGCCCAGGGCATGCATCTTGCATCCGCACTGACTGCAGAGATAGTGCGGCCGGTAGTGCCTCCAGTAACGTCTTATCGCCCATACTGCATATATGAAGAATACGGGATACCCTACATAAGCCAGCGCAGCCAACGAGAAGAACAGGTATTCGACCATCAGCACGGCCAGCAGCGACAGGATATACAGCATGGCGTCCAAGGGTGCAAGCTGCCGCCTGATCTCGTCCAGCGATGCTATCAGCAGCAGCAACATCAGCCAGATGCTGAGTACGAATGCTCCCAACAGCAGGGGAAGTCCGAATGGATTGAGAGTGGGATGGTAGTAGAAGTGTACCCAGGTCTCCGGCACATGTCGCTGGATGCTGGCATAGATAAGTGCGCTGCAACTTAGCATCAGGCACAACAGCGTAGGATAGCATGTGGCTATGTCGTCCGCATGAACCATACGGAATCTCTGTCTGCGGCCGTGCCTGACCAGGAAGGCTACAAGTGCTATTCCTATCAGTCCCGCGAAATACCACAGATGACGCTGGCTGAAAAGGTTGATAAAGCTGCTTATGGGATCGTCCGGGGCAACTTTGGGCAGAAGTTCACTCTCATGCACCCACCCCATCGTTTCCTGATCGCGTGCAACCTTGACCCACACGCTGTCTATACTGTCCTCGGGTATCACAGCAATCTGCGCCACTACCAGCTGGTCGCCGCGCGTCACATAGCCTGTATCCATCACCAGGGCCGTCTGACCGAGATGCATCGGCTTCTGATCCTGAAGGGCTATACTGTCGCCCGTAACGACGAAATTGAAGTTTGTCGTGTAATGCCTCTCTGTATGTCCGGGATAGTAACATCCCGACAACAAGAGGCTCAGTGCTGCAAATATGGAAACTACCACCTTCATATTATGCCATGTCGTCTCGCTTCCGGCTCATTCCTGCCGACTTTGTCACTAACCGGTCCCATTACCCTCATCTCACACTTGCCGCAATCAAACCTGAGCAAAAACCTGCGGCCGTCGGCTCCACGCAGATACAGCGGGCCACGGACTGCATCAGGATTCTCCCTGGGACAGATGCCCGTATGGAAACGAATGCAGTAGCGGCATGTCATCAATGGCTTGCCATGCTCCATCTCACACGCCAAGCCATGTGCCGTATCTTGTCCTGCCGCGCCACGGCTGACAGGCTGGACGGTACCGGTCATACCAGCGGGCAAACGGACTGTGTCCAGCACCTTGCGACGCCATTCAGCCATTACGCTACGTGGTATGAAATAGCTGTCCGTGGCCGTGACGTCCGTCACCTGATATATGGTATCGCCTGTCTTGCACAATACCTCCCTGATACCCTGCGCCTGAGGCTTCTGTGCCGGCCAGTGCTGATATTCAAAGTCCATGCCAAACCTGTCCCACTCGGTCACTGCCGTGAGACGGAAGCCCTCCGGAGCATCGCCGTCTGATGCCTCGAGGACAAACTTCACCTGTATCTTGCGCTCTGCAGTCTTGCCTGCCAGTATCTTCTCCATCGCCATGTCCTGATTACGGTACAGCACGGTACCGTCACGCAGTTCCGGCGGCATCCTGTACGGATACAGATGGTTGTTGTCGGCACGGTTGATACGGAAACCTATCAGACGGCCGTCATGTATGAAACACAACCCGTCCCCGTTACTGAACGGTGCCGTGCCTGCCACGACTATATGGTTGCGGCGTATCTCCTTGACGAAACCGACACGGGCGCCCATACTCTTAGGCGTGACCTGATTGCACAGGTCTGAAGTCCGCCCATGCATGAAATAATCCGTATACCCACGGTTGAAAGTCCTGTCAACGTCTGGCGTGAAGAAGAAAGTCTCCCTACCCCACGACGAACGGCGGTATTCGGTACGGCGGCGAAATATTCCGTCCAGCTGCCTACGGTACCACGCTGTCACGTTCTTGACATAGGCAACGTCCTTGAGTCGTCCCTCTATCTTGAGTGACGTCACGCCTGCATCCAGCAGTTCCTCCAGCTCTCCGGTACGGTTCATGTCGCGCATGCTGAGCAAATAGCCGTCGTCTACACGTTTCCCACCTGCTGTCTCCAATGTATACCTCATCCTGCAGAACTGCGCACATTCTCCCCTGTCTGCACTCCGTCCGTAGCAAACCTCAGAGGCATGGCAACGACCGTTGTAACAGACGCATACGGCTCCGTGGACGAACACTTCCAACGGCATGAGCGGAACCTGCCTGTGTACCTGGGTTATCTCGCCGACAGTCAGCTCGCGTGCCAAGACCACCTGACTATAGCCCTGGGCCTGACGCTCCCTGACTATGGCCGCATCGCGGTTGTCCATCTGCGTACTGGCATGGAATACGCCGCACTGCCGAGGATACCTGCTGCGGTATGCCTCGACCATGCGATGGTCCTGACTGATGATTGCGTCTACGCCTATGGCAAACATTTCGTGCGCCAACCCTGCACAGTCGTCCAGCTCGTCGTCATGCAGCAGGGTGTTGAGCGTTACATAGACCTTGACACCGAACTGATGCGCATATTGCACGACCTCACTGATATCCTGGGTACTGTTGCACGCGGCTGCACGGGCGCCGTACCTTCCGGCGCCTATGTACACGGCATCGGCGCCATGGTCTATGGCGGCAAACGCGGTCTCCTTGTCCCTGGCCGGTGCCAACAGTTCAATCAGTCTCATCAGTGTATGTCTTCGATGTCAAACGGTGTTTCCTGGTACACATAGTAGTTGAGCCAGTTCTGAAACAGGAGATTGCCGTGAGCACGCCATGTCACCTTGACGCCCTTGTCCATGTCGTCGTCTATATAGTAGTTGTACGGCATGTGGATGGGAAGGCCCTTGGCAAGGTCACGCCTGTACTCGCTGTCCAGCGTGAGCGGGGAATACTCGCTGTGTCCCGTGACGAAAATCTCACGGCCGTCACGTGCCATCACCATCGACACGCCCGACAGCGGACTCTCGGCAATAACCTGCAGGCCCGGTACTGCGTCTATGTCGGAACGGCGTATCTCGGTATGACGGCTGTGTGGCATGTTGAACTTGTCATCGAACCCACGGAATATGGGCAGTCCCATATCCAACGGCTTCTGCGGGAAGATGCCGAAC
>DFKL01000113.1 GCA_002373535.1 Prevotellaceae bacterium UBA3646
GGCCAGCAATGGGGCGACGAGCACGGCATTGAAACAGATCCAGGCAGCGTAGGCAGCGTAGAGATTGTCAAAGGTCCGGCATCACTCCTGTACGGTTCCGATGCAATGGCAGGCGCTGTCATCCTCCGCCCCAGGCCCCTCCCTGCCGAAGGTGAGATACATGCGGGACTGACCACGCAATACCAGACGAACAACGGCCACTTCCACAATACTGTGTATACTGCCGGCAACCATAGGGGCTTTGTCTGGGACGGCAATTTCACCCACGATGCCGCCCATGCATACAAGAACAAATACGACGGCTACGTGCCAGGCAGCCAATACAGCCAGATAGCAGGCCGCCTCAAGCTTGGACTGAACCGTGCCTGGGGACACACACACATCACTTTCTCTACATGGCACCAGACGCCTGGCATCGTCGAAGGCGGGCGCGACCCGGATACCGGTCAGCTCCTGCGACCCGACGGATGGAGCAGCCACCACTATGGCCACACACTGCCATACCAGCACATAGTCCACCACAAACTGGTCAGCGACAACCTTGTAAACCTGCCGTACGGATATATCACAGCCGTCGTAGGATATCAGCAGAACCGTCGTCAGGAATACGAGGAGAATGCAGACCAATATGAAATGTTCCTTAAGCTACATACCCTGACATACGACATACGCTATGTGAGCGATACAAGCCACGGATGGAAGTTCTCTGCCGGTACCAGCGGCATGTACCAAAATTCAGGCAACCACGGCGAGGAATGTCTGTTGCCTGACTACAGAATCCTGGACTTTGGCATCTATGCCACTGCCACCAAGCACATTGGCAGCCGATGGACCCTGAACGGTGGCGTACGCTATGACCACCGACGTCTCCACGCCATGCCTCTGACACAAGACGGGAATCAACGATTTAGCGATATTTTACGCCATTTCAACGGAGTTACCGGTAGTCTGGGGGCCGTGTGCAACGTCACACGACAGCTGAACATACGTCTGAACCTGGCACGTGGATACAGGACTCCCAACATCAGCGAGCTTGCCTCCAACGGCATACACCACGGCACCGTACGCTACGAAATAGGCAATGCCGCGCTACGACCCGAGTACAGTCTGCAGGCCGACCTCGGACTCGACTACACGAACTCGTTCCTGACTGCGCAGCTTGCTCTCTTTGCCAACCACATAGACAACTATATCTATGCCCGACGCGATTCACGCACCGTAGACCCACGCTACCGCACATACATCTACACACAAGGCAGCGCACGTCTCCTCGGCTTCGAGGCTGGCATAGACCTCCACCCCATACACTCGCTGCACTTCTCGAACGCCTTCTCCTATGTAAACGCCCGCCTGAACAATGCCACCTCAGACACCAGATGGCTGCCCAACACGCCTGCTCCACGCTGGACGTCCGAACTGAAGTGGGAAATACTGCACCACTCGCACAGCACCATTGCCCACCGACATGACAGAGAGGCGGGGCATGCATTATCACGGCATCGCAGTTCTCTGCTGAACAACCTCTACCTCGCAGCCCGGCTGGACTACAACCTGAGCCAGACACACGTATACAGCGCCGACGGCACGGAGACTCCGACACCGGCATATGCCCTGCTGAGCATCGCGGCCGGCACAGACATACAAGTCAAGGGCAAGACCGTCGCACGGCTCCACATCATCGCTGACAACCTGCTGGACAAGGCATATCAAAGCCACCTCAGCAGACTCAAATACACAGATACCAACCTTGTCACAAACCGTACCGGTGTCTATGACATGGGGCGAAACATAACCATCAAGCTGACTATCCCCCTTGTGTGGAGGACAAAGGCTTAGGCTTAGGCTTCGATACGACTGTAGTTATGGACGGACTTATATGCCCGTTCATAACTCAACCGACGCTGTCAGGATGTCTTTTCTGCGAGCAGATGACTGTTGTATACATGTATAGCTCTATGGGTTTTTCGCTGTTTTTATCTCCTAATTGCAGGATTTTTTGTATTTTTGCGCGGGAAAATTTATTAAAAACGTCATTATTATGGAATTCCAGAGGATTACGGCTGCAGAAGCTGCGGCCTTGATACAGAATGGTCAGACAATCGGCTTGTCGGGATTTACTCCGGCAGGCGTGCCTAAATGTACTCCGGCGGAGATTGCCAAAAAGGCCACGGCCGAGCATGCTGCGGGCCGTCCTTTCAAAATCAGTGTGTTTACGGGTGCAAGCACCGGGCAGAGCTGTGACGGCGACCTGTCAAACGCGGATGCGATAGACTTTCGCGCCCCGTACACGACCAACCCTGACTTCCGCAAGAACGTGAACGAGAACAGGTTGCGCTATTCGGACCTGAACCTGTCAAACATGGCGACGCAGATTCGCCAGGGTTACCTGGGGCAGGTGAACTGGGCTATAATAGAAGCTTGTGCCATAGAAAGGGTTGGAAACAAGGCTCACATATACCTGACGGCTGCCGGAGGTATCAGTCCGACTGTATGCCGTCTGGCCACAGAGGGCATCATCGTTGAGCTGAATGCGTTCCACAGCCCGAAGAGCAAGGGTATACATGACGTGTATGAGATAGAGGATCACCCGTACCGCAAGCCTGTAATGATTACGAAGGCGAGCGACCGCATCGGCAAGCCGTACGTGGAGGTGGACGCCGACCGAATCGTGGGCGTGATTGAGTGCAACGTGCCGGACGAGGCGCGCGGATTCAAGGACCCGGATGCTGTTACCTGCCAGATAGGACAGAATGTTGCTGACTTCCTGCTTGACAACCTGAGGAGCGGCCTGATACCCAAGTCGTTCCTTAACCTGCAGTCTGGTGTGGGCAGCGGTGCAAATGCCGTGCTGGGTGCCCTTGGCCAGTGCCCCGAGGTTCCTGACTTCAACATATACACGGAGGTTCTGCAGGATGCTCCGGTGGGACTGATGAAGCAAGGGCGCGTACTGAGTGCCTCTACGTGCTCGCTGACTGTGACTAACGACTGCCTGAGGGATATATATGAGAACATCGACTTCTTCAAGGACAAACTGGTACTGCGCCCGAGCGAGATAAGCAACTCGCCCGAGGTAATCTCGCGTATCGGAGTATGTGCCCTGAACACGGCCATCGAGTGCGACCTGTACGGCCATGTGAACTCGACCAAGATTTGCGGCACGAAGATGATGAACGGCATCGGCGGCTCGGCAGACTTTGCAAGCTCGGCCTACCTGAGCATATTCACCTGCGGCTCTACGACCAAGGGTGGTGCCATCTCGAGTATCGTGCCGTTTGCAAGCCACATTGACCACACCAACCATTACATCGATGCGGTGATAACGGAGTATGGCGTGGCTGACCTGCGTCACAAGAGTGACATGCAGAAAGCAGAGGAACTGATCAAGGTGGCCCATCCTGACTACCGTCCGATGCTGAAGGACTACCTGAAGTTTGCCCAGAAGCGCGGCGGCCATACTCACCACGAACTATCGGCTGCCTTTGCCATGCATGATACGTTCATACGAAAGGGCGACATGCGCCTGACGGACTGGGCCGAATATATAAAGTAGCGTGACGCCATCGGCGAATTTCCAACAACCTATTGCAACTGACTATGAGCAAGACTTTCAAGAGAACGACGGTGACATCTGCCCTGCCATATGCCAACGGTCCGGTACACATCGGACACCTGGCTGGAGTATATGTCCCCGCAGATATATATGTACGTTACCTGAGGCTGAAGGGACGTGACGTGATATTCGTGTGCGGCAGCGACGAGCATGGCGTGCCAGTAACCATACGTGCACGCAAGGAAGGCATCACGGTGCAGGAGGTGGTGGACCGCTACCACAACCTGATAAAGAAATCGTTTAGTGACTTTGGCATCTCGTTTGACATATACAGTCGCACGACGAGTGCTACGCACCACAAGCTGGCGAGCGACTTCTTCAGGAAGCTGTACGACGACGGCAAGCTGGTGGAGCAGGTATCCGAGCAGTTCTATGACGAGCAGACGGGACGCTTCCTGACGGACCGCAACATTCGCGGCGAATGCCCGCGCTGCCATGCTCCGGAGGCCTACGGTGACCAGTGTGAGAAGTGCGGCGCGACGCTGAGCCCCGAGGAACTGATCAATCCGTACAATGCCGAGACCGGCAATCCGCTTGTCAAGAAGGCCACCAAGCATTGGTACCTGCCACTGGACAAGGACCAGGAGTGGCTGGAGAAGTGGATCCTGCAGGAACACAGGGAATGGCGCAGCAACGTATACGGCCAGTGCAAGAGCTGGCTGGACGGCGGACTGCGCCCGCGTGCCGTGACGCGTGACCTGGACTGGGGAATTCCTGTACCTGTGGAGGGTGCGGACGGCAAGGTGCTGTATGTATGGTTTGATGCTCCTATAGGCTACATAAGCAATACGAAAGAGCTGTGCGAGGCACGGCCTGAACTGGGTTCGTGGGAGACATGGTGGAAGGATCCAGAGACCCGGCTGGTACACTTCATCGGCAAGGACAACATAGTGTTCCACTGCATCGTATTCCCTGCGATGCTGAAGGCTCATGGGGGATACATCCTGCCTGACAACGTTCCGTCGAACGAGTTCCTGAACCTGGAGGGCAACAAGATAAGCACGTCCAAGAACTATGCCGTATGGCTGAACGAGTATCTGGAGGACATGCCCGGACGCCAGGACGAGTTGCGCTATGTGCTGACGGCTAATGCTCCAGAGACGAAGGACAATGACTTCACATGGGCTGACTACCAGGCCAGATGCAACAACGAGCTGGTGGCCGTATACGGTAATTTCGTGAACCGCGCCTTGCAGCTGACGCAGAAATACTATGATGGCAAGGTTCCTGCATGTGGCGTGCTCAACGACTATGACCGCGAGACGCTGGACGAATTCCGGGATGTCAAGGGAAAACTGGAGAACCTGCTGGAGAACTTCAGGTTCCGCGATGCTCAGAAGGAGGCTATGAACCTGGCGCGTATCGGCAACAAATATATTGCTGACTGCGAGCCTTGGAAAGTGGTCAAGACAGACCCTGAGCGTGTGAAGACCATAATAAACATCTCATTGCAGCTGACGGCCAACCTGGCCATTGCTTTCGAGCCCTTCCTGCCGTTCTCCAGTGAAAGGCTGCGCACTATGCTGGCAATGGACAGCTTCTCGTGGGAAGACCTGGGCAGTACCTGCCTGATGCCCGAAGGTAAGTTGCTGCCCAAGCCAGGACTGCTATTCACCAAAGTCGAAGACGAGGCTATAGAGGCACAGGTCAAGAAGCTGGAGGATACACTGAAGGCCAATGCCGAGGCTGAATACAGGGCTGAACCCGTGAAGCCGGTTATCCCGTTCGAGGACTTTGAGAAGCTTGACATCCGTGTGGGACTGGTCAAGGCGTGCGAGAAGATAAAGAAGAGCAAGAAACTGCTGAAGTTTACGCTTGACGACGGCAGCGGCAAGGATCGTACCATATTGTCCGGCATTGCGCAGTGGTACGAGCCTGAACGGCTGGTGGGCAAGCGCGTACTGTTCATCGCCAACCTGGCTCCACGCCAGATGATGGGTGAGACATCGTGCGGCATGATTCTGTCGGCCGTAAACTACAACGGAGACCTGTCCGTCACCACTACGCTAGACGACGTCAAGGGGGGCAGCCAGGTAGGTTGATTGATTCAAAGATATCTGTTTAGCACAAAGAGAGTTTGCCATGTAGACAGACTCTCTTTTTTTATCGGGAAATGCCAGGAGCGCTATCGGCTTTCAGAATCGCCTGACGGCGTACCATACGCTGACAAGGCCGACGGACAGCACGGTACACAAGACTATAGCTATGTCCATTGGCTGGACGACCACAGGGTATGCGTCTATGATAAAGCTGCCTTCGGACTGTCCCATCTTTATCAGGCCATAGACCTGCTGGATGCGGCAGAGGGCTATACCCAAAAGTGTTCCTGTGACTGCGCCTGCCAATATTATGAGGAGTCCTTCGTCCATGAAGATTCCGCGTATCTGGGAGTCTGAGGCGCCAAGCGAGCGGAGGGTGGCGGCGTCTTTCTTCTTCTCTATCATAAGCATACTGAGGCTGCCTGTGATATTAAGGCTGGCTACAAACAGGATAAAGCACAGGAACATGTATGAGATGAGTTTCTCTACCTGCATGACGCGGAATACGTCCTCTTGCTGTTCGTAACGGTCCTGTACGTTGAAGCCTGGACCTACGGTTGCCGCTATGTGGTCGGGGGTGGCTCCGGCGGCCAGTTTGACCTCTACGGCACTGGCCTTGCCTGGGGCATCGAAGATCCGCTGGGCGAAACCAAGCGAACAGAGCATATAGTCGGAATCGTACTTGCTCTGGTGTACGCTGAATACCAACCCGGAACTTTGCAGCTCGTCGTGGTTGAAGCTGGAAAGCGGATTGGCCATGTTCACGCGTTCTCCCTTTTTGGGAGCGTATACCTGCAGTGGATCTGGGAAGCTGACGCCTAATCCCAGACGACCGGCAAGCTGTATGCCCATTATCTCGTATTCCAGGATGTCGGAGGTAAGCACCGGCTCGCCGTCGCCGTACAGGATATCACTGATTCCTGCCTGGTGCATGAAATTATCGGCCACTCCCTTTAGCATCACCGGGACCTGGCGGTCGGATGTGACGACAAGGGCGTGTCCTTCCATGACCGGCGTACATACGGCAACATAGGGACTGGTACTCAGGGCACGGTATTCCTTGCTGTCCAAATCCAACATGGTGCCTTGCCGTGGCGTTACCTTGACTTCGGGATCGAAATGGGTGAACAGTCCGGCTACGAGTGACTGGAATCCGTTGAATACGCTGAGGGTACAGACGAGTGCCATTGTAGTGACGGCAACGCCTGTGACTGCTATCATTGATATGATGTTGATTGCGTGATGGCTCTTCTTGCTGAAGAGGTAGCGCCTGGCTATGAACAGTTTGAAATTCATGCTTCCCTACTCTACCGCAGTATTGGTTCTATGTCTTGCCATTCTGAACTGGAGGCCATGATGCGGCCGTCGGTACCTATCAGTATATAATATGGCAGGGTGCGTATTCCCAGACGGGATGCCAACGGACTCTGGAATCCACGCTGGTCGCAGTAGCTGTGCCATGTGACACTGTCCATGCGCTCGACATAGTCCAGTGCTCCCTGGTCCACATCCAGGCTGTATGATATACATTCCAGCGGTTTTGTACTGATGCGGCGTGCCTTGCGTATATGATGGTTGACGATGCCTGAGCCTCCCTTCCAGTTGGCCCAAAAGGCGATAAGGACGTTGCGACCTCGCAGCCCCAGGCTGCCTACGCTGCGGCCGGAGCGCATCCTGAGTGTGAACGCCGGTATCTTCTGGCCATTCTGCAGGGATTCGGGCTTGCGGCGGCTGAGCCGCTCGTGTTCGAGATAGCGAGCCAGCTGTGTGCCCTCGTTCTCACGTATGTACTGCATGTGTATGCTGTCCCGGCGCACTTCCGTGACGGAATCGGTCTCCATACGGTACTTGGTATACTGCTTGTTTGCATGGTTACCGGTGACCTTTACTGCAGACAGGTGCCGGGCGTCGCCTTCCAACTTTGCAACCTGGCCGCTGCCGCCGAATACTGCAAGTGTCGAGTAGGTCGGATATACTATCACGAACGTGGCTTCGTCCTCGGTACAGGGTATCCTGGTGTCAAACTCGCCGTCGCGGATATGGATTGTGTCTATTCCGTCCATTCCGCCGTCCGGACTGAAGACGTACAGGTCGGCTTCGTTCAGATTGGACAGATATCCCGTAATGCGCATCTCGCCCTTTCGGCCCCGGCATGACGCCAGGGCCAAAAGGGCCAGACACATTATTATAATACGGGTTGTCGCTGAGTTCACCTCCGCTTGTTATTTAACCAGAGCCTCGACTACACTCTTGTAGTTGCTGAACTCGAGGTCTTTCGCTGCACGGCCGGCGAGCGTGGCATCCTGACTGATTGCCGACTGCAGGTTGCTCCTGACGGCGGCACTGTCGCCTGTACGTGCACCGACGATGGCCTTCAGGTAGCTGGTCGTTGCGTCCGGCTTACGTACGTTGGCAAGGGTACGGCTTGCTGATGCATAGTCCTTGCTGAGAATCTGAGCCAGGGCTGCTGCATTAGTATTGGATTTCTGCAGGTTGGAAGCAGCGGCTGTGTAGTTGCCGTTTGCTATGTTTATCTGTCCCATGATGTCATCGAAGGTGTTGCTGCCGCTTGCCTGGGAGATGTATGTCTGTGCGGCTGCCTTGTCACCTTCCTTGAGCGAGATGAGGGCCATGTTCGCATTTGCCTCGGGTGCCTTGGCGTCTACGGCCTTGGCCTTGGCAAGATATGCCTTGGCAGATGCTATGTCTCCGTCCTCTACAGCCATCTTGGCCAGGTTGTTGTAGGCACGGTAGTCGTTGGGATACTGGCGTGTGGTGGTCTCGTACCACTGACGGCGTGTAGCATCGTCGTCGACAAGTTCGTTTGCCCCATACAGGAGTTCCTCTACGCTGAGCTTCGTCGGGTCAGCCTGGTACTGCTGCAGTATCTGGTCGTCGCTGCGGCCGATGACTTCATAGTTGACCATCAGGCGGGCACGGCGCAACTCGGGCATGATGCCGCTGGCTATCTCGGTATACACGCTGCTCATATTGCGGATCTGCTGCTCACGCTCCTCCGGGTCCTGATACATGCTGAGAACGCGCAGGATAAGATCCTTGTCCTGAAGGTTGCTCTTGCTGACGAGTTCCTGGAAGCCGTCCCAGTCCTC
>DFKL01000148.1 GCA_002373535.1 Prevotellaceae bacterium UBA3646
AATTTGGCATTCCGCTCGACTTTTCGTAATTTTGCAATTGAGACATGGCACTGACCAACATAGAGAAGCACTACAACAAGCATCCGGAGGACTTGCGTCTGCAGCGCAGGCATGGCATCGTGGAATTTGAGACTACCATGCATCACTTGCACAGGTTCCTGCAGCCGGGGCATATAGTCCTGGACATAGGTGCCGGTACAGGGCGCTATGCATCTGCCCTGATGGCTGAGGGCTACCGCGTAAAGGCTGTGGAGCTTGTACGCAGGAACATAGACGTATTCCTGAAGCGCGAACCTACGGCTGACGTGGTGCAGGGCGATGCCCGCGACCTGTCTTTCTTCCCGGACGACATGGCCGACACGACCCTGTTGCTGGGTCCGCTGTATCACCTGATAGGAGACGAACAGAAACTACGTGCACTGGCCGAGGCCAAGCGTGTCACCAAGCCTGGCGGAGTGATTTTCGTCGCCTACCTGATGAACGAGTACAGCATCCTATCCTACTGTTTTGACCAGGAGAGGATTGCCGGCCTGATGGCTCGCGGCGTGGTGGACAAGAGCTTTCATATCCAGGCTTGCGAGGACGAGTTGTACGACTATGTGCGCATGGAGGACGTGAATCGCCTGAACGGCATGGCAGGACTGCAGCGCGTGACGGTATTCTCGCCTGACGGGGCTGCCGACTATATGCGTACAAGGCTGAACCGGATGAGCCAGGAGACTTTCCGTCTTTTCGTCGAGTACCAGATGTCTGTGTCGGAACGTCCTGACCTGATAGGCGCAGGCAGCCACATAGTGGATGTAGTCAGGAAAGTGTCCTAAGACCGTCATTTCCAGGCACGGAGGCTGTTCATTGCCTCGATACGGCTTTCCAACGTATCTGTCAACTCCGGGAAGAAGTCATATCCTGTCAGTTCCTCAATCCGGTCGATCGTGCGTGCCGCGGACTCCATAGTCTGACGGTCTTCCGAATTGGTATAATAGAAACCTATGCCTTTCTCTCTTCCGGCGTTGAGCGAAATGACCACCTTGTAGAATGCGTCAGGAACCGCTATCATGTGCTCGCGCCCGATATGAGAGGGAGTTGCAGTTTGATAGACGGGGCCGCAGACGACATATATTGCCCCTTCGGTGACTGCCCACCTGCGGCACGAGCTTTCCAGATGTTCCCACCAACGCTGGTTGAGGACGGGAACCTGAGGGCATATATTGGTCATGTAGAAGCAGTCGTGCATGGCGTCTGCATCCCACTTCATGTCTCCTGCCGGACACATGTGCCCACGGTCATAGCCGGAATGCCTGTAGTCGTCCGACACGACCTGATACTGATATGGCAGGTCGTCATCGGGTATGAAGTCATAACCCTTGCGACTGACAGTATTAGCCTGGCTTTCGCCTGAAGTCAGTTCCCATGCCACCCAACATGGCGTGCTGTAATCCTTGTCGTACATAAGGGTGTAGCCTTTGTGTTCAATGAGTGTCCCGCCTGTCTTTGCCTTGACGATGTTCCTCAAGTCAAGATTGCCGCTTCCTGCGCTGAGGGTTTTGCCATTGGCATGAGTCGCAGCGCTGTCTGCGCCTTTGCCGGCGTCTGGCATCTGCCGGCCTGCGCCTGAAAGATTAGTAATAATGGCGGCAATGACTACAACCGTGGCAATGCTTAATACCGTTCGCTTGAAACTGTCTTGCATAGTGCTGTTACAAACAAATCACTGCAAATCTATAACAAGAATCTGGAAAAACAATAATTGAAGCAGGAAAATGTAGATTAGAGACACTATTAAAGGTACAAAATTACTCTAATCGGGACAAATCTGCAATAGACCAAGAAAAAGATCTGTTAAGCGGAGTTAATTGTAAGACTATGTCTTACATGATTTGACTTAAAGTTTGATTCGGTCTGTTTTGACCTGATTTATTGCAATGGCATATTTCATCAGAATCTCACGCATCCCTCTCTTTGAGGTGAAAAATATTTACATCATGTCAATTCGCCCCACCAGTTTTGTGCATGTTTTTGCCAACTTTTTGCAGCACTGCGCCTCTGTAACATTCTGATACACAGCCACTTGTACCGATGTCGCCCACATTTCTCCCATATTTCGCCTTTATATCAACGGCATAAGACTATTTGGACATATACCAATGGTCTTGATATTGCAGCTATTGAAAAATCTTTACTGACTCTCTGATCTTAATCTCTGAATACCAGGTATATTAAGATCCGACAAACCACAAACGGAATTACTTATAGAAAGTTATCCAGTTGGTCGTATAGGGGATTCTCCGTTTATGGATTTCATGGGTGTGGCCATTCTGGTCACGCCACCATGAATAGTTCCAGCCAGGTCCCATGTCAAGGTAGATAGCTTCGCGTACACCCACGTTCAAAAGAGCCTGGATGAACTCTCCGAAGCAAGAGACGCCTTTGCTGTCAATGATACACAGCTTGCCGTCCTTTTCGCATAGGGCACGAAACTCATTCTTATTTGAATCCTTGCGTATAGTCCGGACACGCTGACCATTGTGTATCATCAACTCCTGACCGAAGCCCATGCCTCCGTTCTGGGCAGCAACATCAAAATATCTGCTATAGTCCCTGTACAGGAATTTCCAATTGCCGTTATAGTACACGAAAGCTCCGGTATTCCGTTTACAGCCTGTACCTTTGTACCGTATTCCCTTACAGACATGGTCGCCAAGTATGTTGGAGTGCTTGAATACTTTCAGAAGCTCCCCCGTAAATGCAGCTTCGGCACAGAATATGACATTTTTATCAGTCCTGCGTGGCATTGTTCCGCATACAAGGTCAATGTCAGTGTAGTATGGAGTATATATCACAAGATTGCCTTTTGTTTCGCAGCTGGTGTAATGTGCTGTGTCAGTAGGAATAGAATCGCTGTCCGAAAGTAATCTGCCGTCAGAATTACTGCGTATGAAACAGTCACACGACGACAAGATATACAGAACGGCTGTTATACCAGCCACCGACAGATACGGCAAACCTTTTGGTTTCTTATTCATGGCACACCTTGTATGTATTAATTGTTTGTCTTTATATGAATTCTTCACCATAACTAAATTGGGTCAAAACAGACCGAAATAAACCTTAAATCAAATCGTGTAAAACACTGTCTTACAATTAACTCCACTTAACATATCTTTTTCTTGGTATATTGCAGATCTGTCCCGATTAGAGTAATTTTGTACCGTCCTTGCAACGAGGGTGGGCAGTGCAATGATGAATGTTTTTATGTTTATTTTTCTTTTCAATATAGTATGGTTCCTATTTCAGCAATTCGTCAAGTTTTGCTGCAGTGGGTGGAACATCCTTCTCTACAATATTACCGTTCCTGTCAATAAGAAGTGTGAAAGGAATGGCGTTGAACTGGAACTTGTTGGTGAGGAGGTTCCATTCGTCTGACGAGAGGAAGATGTGTTCACCTTGGATGCGATTGTCTGAGAGAAATTTCTCGCTTGGTTCACGGGGCGAGTCTTTTTCGTTGCAAATGTAGAGGAAACGGACTGGAGCACCTTTATATTGTTCAATGAGTGTGCGCTGGTCAAGCATCCCCTTGCGACAAGGTCCGCATCCGATACCCCAGAAGTCCATATAGATGACGTTGCCGGCATATTTTTCTTTCAGCGATCGAAAGAGAGAGTCGCCTGGTGTGGAAACTGACACCTCCATGCGAGCACTTCCTTCACGCTCGATGACAAAGCGGCGGAAGGCGTCAACGGCATGGTGACTAATGAAGCGGTCTGTAAACTGCGGAATGGCTCCTGCCAATTCTTCAGCCTTACGATTGAGGAACCAGTCGTCAGAGCCCTCGAAGTCGAAGTCAAGAACACGGTGAAGCAAACAAAGCTGCATCATAAACCCAGTATTATTAAGTCCGAAACGCGAGCGGATGCTGTCGCTACACACGGCATAATAGTCTCTAACTGAAAACAAGTGTCCTTTATCAAAAGCAAGCATTTCGCGGTGAAGCTCAGGGTCGTAGTTGTGTGGCAGGATAAAATTTTGCTTGTAAGAGCCCAACTCGTCGGAGTCTGTTGACTTGCTCCATCTTTCCATACCGTTTGCCAGGAACAAGTATGCGTTGAGTACATTGAATTCCATATAGTTGACGACACCGCCGCCATCAGCAGCGAGGACCATCAAAGGATTGTCCATCAGATAGGACTGCCTTGCCGAAAGGAAATCGAAGAATGAGTCAGAGGAAATCGTCAGGGCTGGATTAGGCTTTCCGTCCTCGCTCCTGGTTCTCCACAGCCACTGACGTAATGCCACAAGTGCTTGTTTCAGCGGCATGGCCAGGAGACTTGTTTTCAACACGTCCTTTGCGTAGTCTGAGCAGCCGTTTAGCAAGGTGATGGTGTCGGCATCTATGGCACTGGCTATTCGGTCGAGTTCCCTGACCTTGCGGTTTTTCCACTCCTGCATGAATTCACGGTTCATACCCTCCCATGGCGTTCGTGTTTCCTTCGAAGCGAACTGAGTCTCCAACCGTGGCCATACGCTGTTCACCTCGCCAGTGGCGCCACTGCCCGAGATTGTTGCTTCATTCCCTGTGCCATTAATCAATAAATCCAAGGTGTCACCAACAGCAATAAAAGCAGGCGGAATTTCTGCACCATCGAAATACACCCATCCTGAATGCGGCAGACTAATCAGTTCAAGAAAAGAACCATCGGGCTCGATGTTAATTGTTCTGACAAATTCCTGATTGGAGAACTGGTCCGTTCCTGTCACATTGAAAGTTGAGAAACTGTGTTCCGAACGATGGACAAAATGCCCCCTGACTACCGCTTTTCCTGCATGGAAGTGGTATTCATCTATGACCCCTGAAGGATAACCCCTGAGCATAGCTTTAATTGCAGGCTTCTTCTCTTTTGCCATGCAGCAAGTAAAAGTCAATACTGCGAGCAGAGCGGTGATGATGGTTTTCTTGTTCATTGTGCTATTTTTAATTAAATATCTCTTGTAGTTTCTTCTCAATTTCCTCACCTCGCAATCCACGGGCGAGGATGGTGCCGTCGGGTGCGAAGAGGATGGTTGCCGGAATTGCAGTCACACCATAGGTGCTCATTGGAGCCGACTTATAGATCTGCGGAAAAGGGATATTCATCTTCTGGACCACAGAGTCGGAAAGCTCCGGCTTGTCATTTACGGTGATACCGACCACTTCAAGACCTTTTTCCTTGTACTTCTCAAAAATCGCAATGACGCCCGGCATCTCTGCCTTGCAAGGGCCACACCAGGAAGCCCAGAAGTCTAAGAGGACATACTTGCCCCGCCCCACATAATCGGAGAGCTTTATTGGCTGTCCGTCTCGTGATATTCCTGTGAGTTCCTTGAACATCTTGCCCTCTTCGGTTTCCTGCGCGATAGTCAGATTATCTTTAAGCATCTCTAT
>DFKL01000150.1 GCA_002373535.1 Prevotellaceae bacterium UBA3646
GTCGCGACACACACGCTATCTTCCAGGACCATAGAGTTTGACCAGCGCAGCGCAGTATGCGTCATGCTTGTCAGCGGAGGTTATCCGGGACCCTATCGCAAAGGCATACCCATTTCCGGTGCAGACCATACAGACGGCAGCTTGGTTTTTCATGCAGGAACCGCGATGGACGGCCGTCACCTTGTCACCAATGGCGGACGCGTGATGGCAGTCAGTTCCTATGGCCGGGATATGAAGGAAGCCCTTGCAAGGAGTATGGACCAGGCATCCAAGATAGAATTCGACGGCAAATATTTCCGTCGTGACATAGGCAATGATTTGTAGGCAGCAGACAAGCATAAACAGTAAGCAGTGACAAACGACCGTTTACAGAACCATATCAGCGAAAGCACGCTTACCCTGCCAGTATGCGCAACCATAGCCGTGGTACTATGGTTCGTCAGGATCAATCCATTGTCGTTTCGGATAGATGTCAGGACTGCAGTATCCCTGTTGTCCGTCATACTCACCACATACATCGTAATGGAGACGAACACAGCCAACAGCCTGTTGCGCATCCGGTCCAGAATGGTCTCTGCGGTATGGGTCATGGGCATCTCCATGATGACGTTCTCCCACGATGTCACCGTCACGTGGATCACCGTACCCCTTATGGCCGCCACACATTACCTGCTCTTCAAGACATACCAGGACCCCAATCCGGTAAACTACACTTTCCACATCTTCTTCCTGCTTGGGACGATGATACTCATCATGCCGAACCTGTATGTACTCATACCGCTGTATTTCTGGTATATGGCCGTTTTTATGAGGAGCCTGTCATGGAGGGCATTCTGGGCGGGACTCATCGGACTTGCCATGCCATCATGGTTCCTGTTTGGATGGTGTGCGGCAAACGGAGACTATACTATGGTCACAGATATAATCGGCACGATAGCCAGTCCGCAGCCGATGGAACTGGACAATTACACCACATGGCTATCCGTTCACAATCCACGGACCCTGACATGGTGCTGTCTCACATTCGTCACTTCGGTAGCCACGATACACTATCTCCGCAATTATTTCAAAGACAAGATACGTACCAGGATGTACCTGTATATATACGTCATACAGACGGTGGCCATATGGCTTTTGCTGCTATGGCAGCCAGACAAGTACGACCGGCTGATGCCGTTGTTCATGCTCTGTGCCGGCACGCTCATAGCACACCACTTTGCACTTACGGGAACCATACTCAGCAACCTGTTCTTTGTGCTCTCCGTATTAGCCTGGGTAGCATTGACGACAATTAACATGGGACTATGGAAACTATAATACAGATTCTCGAAGGCTACGGATACTGGGGAATGACGATAGCAGCATTCCTTGCAGGCAGCGTTTTCCCATTCAGCAGCGAGGCTGTGATGGTCAGCCTGCAGATAGCCGGACTGGAACCATGGCCGCTGTTCCTTTCAGCATCGGCAGGAAACATAGCAGGCAGTATGTTCAACTATTACATAGGAACATTCGGCCGGTTAGAGTGGATAGAGAAATTCCTCCATATAAGACGTGAGAAGGTCCTCAGGGCCCAGGCATGGATGGAAGATCGCGGAGTATGGATGGGAACCCTCTGCTTCCTGCCTGTCATAGGCAGCGTTCTCAGCGTCGCATTGGGATATATGCGGGCAAATCCATACAAGACCTTCGTGGCTATTTCTATAGGCAAGACTGCCAGGTACGGAATACTCATATATGCTACGGACTACATACAGCATATACAATGACCATAAATAAAATATACAAGAAAGATAAAATAAACAAAAACAGACTCAAATGAAACAGTTCAGACTGATCGACACCCTGATGGGCTGGATCACTTTCGGTATTGCAGCATTCGTGTATTGCAGCACTATCGAGCCGACAGCCAGTTTTTGGGACTGTCCGGAGTTTATAACCACAGCTTACAAGCTCGAGGTAGGACATCCGCCCGGCGCACCTTTCTTTATGCTTACGGCCAATCTGTTTTCCCAGTTTGTCAGCGATCCCGCACTTGTGGCAAAGATGGTAAACATGATGAACGCCCTATTCTCCGCGGCATGCATCATGTTCCTGTTCTGGAGCATCAGCCACCTCACCCGCAAGCTGGTCGGTGACGACGGACAGGTCAGCAACATTGCCCAGTGTGTGACCGTCGAGGCCTCAGCCCTCACAGGAGCCCTCATATACACCTTCTCGGATACTTTCTGGTTCTCCGCTGTCGAAGGCGAGGTATATGCATACTCCAGCCTGTTCACCGCCGTCGTCTTCTGGCTGATGCTCAAGTGGGAAGACCATGCAGACGAGCCCGGCAGCGACCGTTGGCTTATCCTCATAGCCTACCTTACCGGTCTCAGCATAGGCGTGCATCTGCTCAACCTTTTATGCCTGCCTGCCCTTGTACTGATATGGTATTACAAGAAATACCCCACTCCCACACTCCGCGGAAGCCTTATAGCCCTTGTCGGAAGCTTTGTCCTCATAGCAGCCGTGCTATATGGCATAGTACCAGGCATAGTCAAGGTAGGCGGCTGGTTCGAGTTGCTGTTCGTCAACACCTTCGGAATGCCGTTCAATACCGGTATGTACGCCTACATACTGCTGCTCACGCTAACCGTGCTGACCGCAATATATGCGACAGTCCGTGCAAACTGCCCTCTCCGGCAAGGTACCAGGGACACAAATGAAGCCAAACGCACATTTGCCAACATAGCCTTTGTCGCCAGTATCGCCATGCTCGGCATACCGTTCTACGGATACGGATGGACCAGCCTGGTTATCGGCCTGGCAGTTACAGCCATAGTCCTCGCCCTCCTTTTCATGCGGCGCAACGGCAGACACATAATATCCACACGACTGATGAACACGTCACTCTTGTGCATGCTCATGATCATGGTTGGCTACAGCTCATATGCCGTAATCGTTATACGCTCGTCCGCCAACACGCCAATGGACCAGAACTCTCCCGAGGACATCTTCACCCTTGGCAGCTACCTCAGCCGTGACCAGTACGGCGACAGGCCGTTGCTCTACGGCAATCCCTATTCCGCCCCTGTGGCGATGAAGGTACAAGGCGAGTACTATGTACCCGTCACCGAGGAAGGAGCCCCCGAGTACCAGCAGGTCGAGAAGCGCGAAGCCTCGGAGCCCGACCGATACCAGCTCATAGGTCACAAGCAGAAGTACATCTACACCTATAATATGCTGTTCCCCCGCATGTATTCCGACCGCCATGCCAAGGCATACGAAGACTGGATGGGAGGCATAAAGGGCCATAACGTAGAAATCGAACGTGCGGGAGAGATACGCCAGATCAAGGTCCCCACCTTCTTCGAGAACATCTACTTCTTCATGTCCTACCAGGTCAACTTCATGTACTGGCGATATTTCATGTGGAATTTCTCTGGTCGTCAGAACGACATACAGGGCAACGGCGAACTTGAGCACGGCAACTGGCTCACCGGCATACCCTTCATCGACGATATCCGTCTCGGCGACCAGGACAAGCTGCCCTCCGAACTGAGGAACAACAAGGGACACAACGTATTCTACGCACTTCCCCTGATACTCGGACTCATAGGCTTCTTCTGGCAGGTCAACAAGCGTGCCAGGTATGCCAACACGCTCGTAGACGAAGGCGTCAAGCAATTCTGGGTCGTATTCTTCCTCTTCTTCATGACAGGACTCGCCATCG
>DFKL01000132.1 GCA_002373535.1 Prevotellaceae bacterium UBA3646
CAATGCCGTCATCCTGCACGGAGCCAAGTTGTTGTATGCATACGGAGAGGCAACCGTTCCCAAGGTGACTGTCACACTTCGCAAGAGCTATGGAGGCAGCCATATCGTGATGTCCTGCAAGCAGTTGCGCGGAGATGCCAACTATGCATGGCCCAGCGCGGAGATTGCCGTTATGGGTGCAAGCGGTGCAGCCAGCGTGCTGTATGCCAAGGACGTAAAGGCCATGAAGGCAGAAGGCAAGGACGAGGAGGCAAGGCAGTTCATAGACCAGAAGGTCGCCGAGTACGAAAATCTCTTCTCCAACCCCTATCAGGCAGCTAAGTACGGCTATATAGACGACGTCATCGAGCCTCGCAACACACGTTTCCGCATCATCCGCGCCTTGGCCCAGTTGCAGAACAAGAGATTGACCAATCCGGCCAAGAAGCATGGTAATATCCCCCTGTAAGAAATATAAGATTATACAGATATGAATTTTCTGACAATTACTGCAGACACATGGATGATGGCAGGTTTCAGCATTACCGTTGTACTGGGAATCCTGATTCTGCTGGTCATCGTGCTGTATATATTCAGTGCGGTGGCATCCCTCGGTCACATCAAGCGTAGCCCCCGTGTCCTGAAGGTGAACGAGGCACCGGCACAGCCATTGGCAGCAGGCGAGCCCAGTACCACTCCTGACGAAGAGAGTCTGGCAGCGGTAGCCATGGCCGTACACCTGTATCTTAGCAATCAGCATGACGACGAGAGTGGCATCCTTACCATTCCGATGCACGATCAGCTTGGAGGTTGGCACGAGGTGCTGAACAAGAGACTATAACCACACCCATTACGAGCAAAACATTTGAAACAGAGATGAAAGAATACAAATTCAAGATTGGTGGCAAGGATTATGCCGCTACCGTCGCAGAACGCGAAGATGGTATATTGGAAGTAACCGTCGACGGCAAGATATATAACGTCGAACTGCCCGAGCACAAGAAAGCACCGGCACCTGTCGTAAAGCCGGCAGTGGCCCAGGCACCCGTCGTGGCGTCGGCACCGGTCGCAGTCAAGCAAGGCCCGGATGCATCCGGGAATGCCGTCATAGCCCCGCTTAACGGAAAGATTACCCAGGTACTCGTCAAGGCCGGTGATACGGTTGCGGCAGGCGACACCGTATGTATGCTGGAGGCTATGAAGATGGAGAACAGCATCACGGCAGAGTTCGGAGGGACGGTCAAGGCCGTACTCGTTAACGTTGGTGATCAGGTTGATGGTGGCCAGGCTCTGGTAGAACTGGCATAATTAAATTCATAACTCATGATTATGAAAAGAAACAGATTTTTTGTCATCCTAGCATTGCTTATGGCATTCTCGCTTTCAGGCATGGCAGCAGGTTTCGACCCCGCCGAGGCTATGGAAAAGTTCACAGGTGATATGGGAATATCCTTCTTCTTCACCGGTGACGGATGGAAGAATGCCGTGATGATAGCCGTTGGCTGCTACCTGTTGTGGCTGGCCATCAAGAAGGAATACGAACCACTCCTGCTCCTGCCTATAGCATTCGGAATGATACTCACCAATCTGCCTGGGGCAGGCATGTTCCATGGCGAACTGTGGAGCCAGTTCCTGGACGAGACCAGTGAGCATCATCACGACTATGGCTTTATTATGAGCGAGGGAGGACTGTTGGATATCCTGTACATAGGCGTCAAGGCAGGCGTATATCCATGTCTTATCTTTTTGGGCGTCGGAGCGATGACCGACTTCGGGCCGCTTATAGCCAACCCCAAGAGCCTCTTGCTGGGAGCCGCGGCTCAGATAGGAATATTCGTGACATTCCTTGTTACCCAGTGGGATTTCACTATCCCGTTCACAGACATAGTACCGTTCTCGTTTACGGCAAAGCAGGCAGCATCCATCGGTATAATAGGCGGAGCAGACGGTCCTACGGCAATCTTCCTGACGACCAAGCTTGCACCAGAGCTGCTCGGTCCTATAGCCGTGGCGGCATATAGCTACATGGCACTGGTGCCCGTCATCCAGCCCCCCATTATGCGACTGCTTACCACCAAGAACGAACGTCAGATACGTATGGCCCAGTTGCGCACCGTCAGCAAGCAGGAAAAGATCATCTTCCCCATCATAGTTGCAATCGTCGTCAGCCTCATCCTGCCCAGTGCAGCACCCTTGATAGGCTGTCTTATGCTCGGCAACCTGATGAAGGAGAGCGGCGTCGTCGACCGCCTCAGCAAGTGCGTCCAGAACGAGCTGAACAATATCGTCGTCATCTTCCTTGGTGTTACCGTAGGTGCCACGGCCACGGCGACCGCCTTCCTCAATATCCAGACAATCAGTATCCTGGTCGTAGGTATAGTAGCATTCGCCTTTGGCAGTGCCGGTGGAATCCTCATGGCCAAGTTGATGAATCTTTTCCTTAAGGAGAAGATCAATCCGCTGATAGGTTCGGCAGGAGTAAGCGCAGTACCGATGGCAGCACGTGTCAGCCAGGTAGAAGGCCAGAAAGCCGACCCGCGCAACTTCCTTCTTATGCACGCAATGGGACCTAATGTCGCAGGAGTCATCGGATCGGCAGTTGCAGCAGGCATTTTGCTCAGCTTCCTTGAATAATGGAATCTATACACACAGGACATACACCACATAACGTAGACTTCTGTGCACTCAACCAGAGTGCACAGAACGTATACATACATTAGGCAAGACCGTACCGTAGCCCCCATAGACACACAGACATGACCACCCTGACCCTATACGAGCTGAACACCAAGATTCGAGGAATCCTCGAGTCAGAGGCAAGCCAGACATACTGGGTGTCAGGCGAACTGTCCGAAGGCAGGCAAGGCCCCGGCGGCCAGTATTACGGCGAGCTCGTCCAGCGAGATGACGAGTCAGACACCGTTATTGCACGCGCCCGTATAAATATATGGGCACGTACATACAATATCCTTTCGCTGCGTTTCCTGGACGAGACCGGGCAGAGACTGCACCCTGGGATAAAAGTCCTTCTCAATGTCAAGGTCACCTTCCACGAAGTCTATGGCTATGCACTTACGGTACAGGACATAGACGGCACATATACCCTTGGCGATATGGCACGAAGGCGCCGGGAGATACTGCACCGTCTGGAGCAAGACGGGATAATCAACGACAATCGCACCCTGCCACTACCGGTCCTGCTACGTCATATTGCCATAGTATCAAGCCCCAATGCAGCAGGATATGGCGATTTCTGCAATCAGTTGCACGACAACGAATACGGCCTCGCATTTCATACCATGCTGTATCCCGCCATTATGCAGGGCCGGCAGGCACCGGACAGCATCGTCATGGCACTCGAGCAGGTCGAGGCAGACAATGCGACCCTTGCCGCACGAGGCCTTATGCCATTTGACGTCGTAGTGATCATCCGCGGCGGCGGAGCAGTTACGGACCTGTGTGACTTTGATTCATACACCCTGGCGGCATGTATAGCCCAGTACCCCATACCCGTAGTCGTCGGAATCGGACACGACCGCGACCAGACCGTGCTGGACCATGTCTCCCACACCAGCGTGAAGACCCCGACGGCGGCAGCGGCATTCATAGTCGAACACCAAGCCAATGCCCTTGCCCGTCTTCAGGAACTCGCAACCCGCATTCCGCAGGCGGCACGCACCCGCATCGAAAGCGAGAGGCAGCGTATCCATCGGATAGCATCCCTGCTACCCGTCTCTGTCGGCCGCCTGCAGGAAAGAATCAGGCACCGTCTGGATATGCTCGAACAGCGCATCATGGGAATGAATCCCGACACACTGTTAAGACGCGGATACAGTATTACCACTGCGGCAGGAAACATCCTGCACAGCATATCTCAGGTAGCGGAGGGCGACATACTCGTCACCAGGCTGGAAGACGGAGAGCTACACTCCAGGGTAATATGCCCTCACGCCAGTAAATGACAAATATTATTACGATGAAGTACGAAGAGGCAATACACAAGTTGGAAACCATGGCGAATGACATGGAGAACGGCGAGATGAGCATTGACCGTCTGGCAGACAGTATCACAGAGGCAAAGGAACTTATCAAGTTCTGCCGGGACCAGCTGACCCAGGTCGACGACAAGATAGAGAAGATACTGTCAGGACAGCAATAAGGCATGTCGGCAACCCCTAATACGAATAATAACCATAATCCTATACACTATGAATCGCATCATCACCAGTTTGCTTACGCTCATTGTCGCACACCTCGTGACAGGCATGCCCGTCTGTGCCCAGACCTTCGACCCTGACCAGTACTGTTATGTCCAGTTCGTAAACGGACAAAACGTCGTCACCGCCATGGGCGAAGGCAAGGTATGCCAGACACATCCGGTAGATCCGGCCAAAGGAGACAACCAGTTGTGGAAGATTACCGGAAACGCCACCCAGGGATACCAGTTCGTCTCACGCTCAGGCCTTAGGATGTATGCAAATTCAGTGACAAATCTTGGAACCTTCAGTGCATCGTCCTCGGCAGGCAGCAATACAAGATTCACAGTCGAGTCGGCAGGCACGTCCGGACAGTTCGTCATATACCCCAAGGGAGCCTCCAACCTGTGGATGAACCAGCTTCAGGGAATAGGCGAGGGCCACGAGGTCGGACTGTGGCAGCAAAAAGACGTAAACAGCACCGTATACATCATCACCGAGGCAGAATATCAGGAAATAGTCAATCCCGATCCGACGACCTCCCTGATTCCACGTCCTGCCAGCATCAGCAAGGGCACCGGTACGGTCAGTGCAGCCACCCCCGTATCATACTATACAGACCCCACATACGCAGACGAGGAATACAAGCTCGAGATATCAGACGCAGCAATAGCGATAACCACCCGTCCCACAGAGTCAGGCCAGACGCTCAACAAGGGCATCGTCAATGCCCGGCAGACATTGCGCCAGCTCAGCCTCCTTTCCACTGACGGTACGCTGCCATGCGTGGCCATCCACGACAAGCCACGATTCGCATATCGCGGACTGATGCTCGACATCGCCCGCCATTTCTTCGACAAGCAAGCCGTCAAGCAACTGATAGACGCGATGGCCGTCTACCATTTCAATGTACTTCACTGGCACCTGACCGACGATCAGGGCTGGCGCGTCGAGATACCCGAATACCCCAGGCTCACTGAGGTCGGAGCAGTACGCGAGGCAAGTTTCTGTGTCCCCTCAAACCCCACCTTCTACGACGATACGGAATACGGTCGCGGCATGTACTATACACTCGACGACCTTAAGGAAGTAGTGGCATATGCCCTGGAACGTGGAATCGAAATCATTCCAGAGTACGATCTGCCAGGTCACAATGTCGCAGCCATAGCCTCATACCCCGAGTTGTTCGCATGCTCAGACACACCCATGGAGGGAACCGAGTTCAAGGTCCGTGTAAACGGCGGGATTTCCAAGGACGTCCTCAACGTAGGCAAGCCCGAGGTAATAGACTTCCTTAAGTGCGTCCTTGGACATCTTGCGGAAGTGTTCCCCTCTAGATACATCCATTTGGGCGGCGACGAATGTCCTACGGCAGCCTGGGAGAAATGTCCGGAAGTACAAGCCCTTATGCAGAACGAAGGCCTCGGTAGCGTACACGATATCCAGCCATGGCTGCTCGAGCAGCTCGGCAAGTGGCTTGACGAAAAGTATGGCAAGACAGTCATCTGTTGGGACGAACTCCTTGCACACTGGCCAAGCACCAACACCATCAAGCCAGTGATAATGGCATGGAATGCCGGAAACTACACCCAGCAGGCCGCCAACCGCGGTTTCCGCAGCATATACGTCCCATACCAGAAGCTATATCTGGATTTTATGCAGGCCCTGCCGCAAGACTGCTACTTCGACGAGCCATATTACGGAGGATGGTCCGAGACCAACGTCAATACCTTGGACGAAGTATACAATGCAAATCCCACGGACGGGACCAACGCCCCCGACATGGTCCTTGGCCCCCAAGGCAATCTCTGGACCGAAACCTGCACCACCGTGCCGGAGATGCACCATTGCTTCTTCCCCCGCGCCCTTGCGTTGAGCGAGGTGGCATGGAGCAGCAACGACGGCAAGAACTACACCAATTTCCTTGCGCGAATGCAAAACCATGCCCGGGTCCTGGACCGTCTGGGCATAGGATACGCAAAACACCACTTCAATATCAGGACAGACGACGAGACCGAGCGTAGCCGTCTTCTCGCAGCCGTTCAGCCGGGAGAAGTCGGACACCCGTCCGCACAGGCAGTGGAAGCCCTGCGCGAAGCAGATTCCGGCAGCCTGGCAGAAGCCCTCGCAGCCTTCAAGTCAGCCGAAGTCGCATTGCCCGAGGCAGACAAGTACTACGAGATACGCTCCGCCAGCACCTACTACAAGGCACACTACGCCGGTGCCACCGTCTACAAGAACTCATCGACGGCCCGGATACACTACACACAGCAGTACGACATCGACGAGCTCTGGAAGTTCACACCCTCGTCCACCCCCGCCAAGTACTCCGTAGTCAATCTCCTTAACAAGAACCTGCGGGCATCAGGTTCGTCACTCTTCACGGTCATCAAGGCAACCGTCGCCAACAGCAAGTACGACTATGACCCCGGAGTGTTGAATCTCATATACGGCACTATGCCCTTCTACGCCAATGCCGACGGCACCGCGGCACATGTCAAGTCCTCCGACGAGACCAGGATGATAGGCTACCCCGGTTCGTGGCGCATAGTTGAAGTAAGGGACTTCACCCGCTACCTGCAGAAGATACTTGACCAGCTCACCACGCTCGATGACCAGGCCGTCCTGGCCTACGGAGATGCACTCGTCGAGCGAGGCTCCGTTACCCGTCACGAGTACGACCTCTACCTGCAGACACATAAGACAGGCAAGGTACCCCAGGAACTCAAGGATCTGGCCACCGGCATTGCCGACATGCCCTCATCTGTACTCGAAGCCGTCCGTTCCGTCTACGACCTCAACGGCCGTCGCATCAATTCTACCAGGAGCACATTGCCCCACGGCATATATATAATCAACGGGAAAAAAGTAATAAGGTAAAAACAGATCGAAACATGAACGAAATTGATTGGAGTAGCCTATCATTCGGCTACATAAAGACAGACTACAATATACGCTGCTACTACCGCGACGGCAAGTGGGGCGAGATAGAGACATGCAGCGAGGAGACCATCCCCCTGCACATGGCCGCCACCAGCCTGCACTATGGACAGGAAGCATTCGAAGGCCTCAAGGCATACCGTTGTCCCGACGGCAAGGTACGCGTGTTTCGCAGTGACGAGAACGCCGCACGCCTGCAGAGCACATGCCGAGGCATAATGATGCCCGAGGTCCCCACCACTATGTTCAACGACATGGTAGACCGTGCCGTGCGCCTCAACCAGCGCTTTATTCCCCCGTACGAAAGCGGAGCCACACTCTACATCCGTCCCCTGCTTATAGGCACCAGCGCACAAGTCGGTGTACACCCCTCAAGCGAGTACCTCTTCCTCATATTCGTGACCCCCGTCGGTCCCTACTTCAAGGGCGGCTTCAGCGCCAATCCATACGTCATCATCCGTGATTACGACCGTAGCGCCCCCTTAGGCACCGGAATATACAAGGTCGGAGGCAACTACGCAGCCAGTCTTCGGGCAAACAAGATGGCACACGATCTTGGCTACAGCTGCGAATTCTATCTCGATGCCAAGGAAAAGAAATACATGGACGAATGCGGAGCAGCCAATTTCTTCGGTATCAAGGACAACACCTACGTCACACCGAAGTCGACCTCCATTCTCCCCAGCATCACCAACAAGAGTCTCATGCAGTTGGCCGAAGACTTCGGCATGAAGGTGGAGCGTCGGCCCATTCCCGAAGAGGAACTCGCCACCTTTGAGGAGGCAGGTGCCTGCGGCACGGCAGCCGTCATCA
>DFKL01000038.1 GCA_002373535.1 Prevotellaceae bacterium UBA3646
CTAGCCAGCTGAGCTAATCCCCCTTGGCTGATGCAAATATACGGATTTTGTCCCAAACACGAACAAAATCAGTCAACTTTTTTTGTCAATTTACTGCATTTTTTTAACTTTGTGCGTGAAAAGAAGTATCAACATGAAAAGAATATTTGCTATTGCGGCACTTGTATGTGCCATCACATGCATCCACGCACAGACGGACGAATGGACAGAACTGACAGACAATCCGTTTCCGCAGACTGACCGTCAGCCGTGCATGATTGACTTTGCCGCCCCCGTGATCAGTGACACACGCCAGGGGATGCACCGTTCGAACATGAAGCAGGCAGATGCCCCACTATACAGCAAGGGCAGTCCCGAGATAGCTGTGGTACTGGCCAACTTCAGCGACGTCAAGTTACAGGACCCGTCAACCGCAACCGATGACAATGGCTACGCACGCTATTTCCGCGGCACCCTGAAGGAACTGTTCGACTCGTTCTTCAACGGCAGCGACTTCCCCAACAACCCGGTGAAACGTCCGGGGCTGAACAGATTCTCGGTTGCAGAATACTTCAGCCTGGTAAGCCAGGGACAGTTCACGCCACACTTTACCATCCTGGATCCGGTCACGCTGCCAAAGACAAAGACCGGCTACGGCTCCAACCGCGATAACGTCCGCAACGATGCATTGCTGGCTGTGGCAGACCAGATAAAGAACCGCGTCTCCGACTTCGACAACAACCGTGGCGTCAAGGATGACATCGTGGACGGTGTAATCATCATATTCCCAGGACAAGGCAAGAACACCACCAGCGACAAGTCCGCCAACCCCGGATATATCCATCCGTGCTGCTGGGGCGGCAAGGTGACTGCCGGCGGCATAAGCTATGCCACACAGCTAATAGCCCCAGAGCTGTACGAAAACGGCAGCATGATGATAATAAACGGCTTGGGCGTCTATGTCCACGAGATGTCCCACATGCTGGGTCTGCCCGACTTCTACGACACCAACTACAAGGGACCTGGCATGGACTACTGGAGCCTGATGGATGCCGGCGAGTATGTGAACGGCGGATACAACCCCACCCCATATACGGCATACGAAAAGATATATATGGACTGGATACAGCCGGTGGAGCTAAAAGGGCCGACGACCATAACGAACCTGACGAACGTATCTGACGGCGGGGATGCATACATCATTTACAACGATGCGGCAAAGAACGAATACTACCTGCTGGAGAACCTCAACAACAAGAATAACGTGGTGTACGGAACAATGCAAAACTTCTTCGGCGGAGGCCTGGCAATATACCATGTAGACGAGTCGGCAAGCGCATGGAACGGAAACGCGGTAAATACCGTGGTAAACCACCAGCGCATGACCATAATACCGGCCAACGGCCACATAGAAATACAGGATAACTTCACCAAGGGCAGCAACCCGCAGTATGAGAAGCTGGCCAGCGAACTTGTCGGACACCTGTGGCCACTGAAACAGCAGCCGGTAACCACGTATTTCATAAGAGACGGCAATGGACAGCCAATAACGGTAGATCCGCTGCAATACTGGGGACTGACCAGCGGCAACGATGAGCTGACCGACGAAGAGCGTACCTCGGGAGACCGCATTGCGCCTGCAGCCACGCTGTACAACGAGAATACCGACGGGCAGAAACTGATGCACAAGCCCATCACCGACATCACTATGAACGACGACGGAACGATATCCTTCCTGTTCATGGGCGGCAAGCCTACCGCAGTGCGCGACATAGCGGAAAACAATCCTGACGACATCGTAGAGATATTTACCGTGAACGGTGTTCGCCTGGGACATGGTACATTGCGCTCACGCATAGGCAGCACCGTAATGCCACACGGTGTATACATAATCCGCAACACTGCCACGGGAAAGACTACGAAGATATTAATGTAGACACCCCGGGCGTGGAGGAGAGACTTTTACGGAAAATATAGAACCTAAATATCAAGAACACCATGAAAAGACTGAATCTACTGGTTGTAATGCTAATCTGCAGCATTGCAATGACAAGGGCCACGGTATTAGGCGAGATCGGACAACCGTTCGACCCGACCGCCATGGCAAACGGCGAGAGCAAACAATGCCTGGCATATTTTGCCGGCTGCGCCCCAGGCAAAGCCAAGCTGGGCTATGCCTACGGCGGTGACAACAATATCGGCACACCGCAGGCAGGGCAGGACATATCCTCGTACGTGTACACCATAACCCGCAGCGCAGACGGAACGTACTTTGAGGTAAAGGATGTGAACGGCAGTTACTGGGCCGTGTTCCCAAACACTGCTACCGGCAACTACAGCAACGGCACTCCGACGTCCTCGACATCCTACAAGGGCGACCTTACGCTGACGCCGGCCACGTCGTACGACAATGCCATTGCCACGGGCAACGCAACTTACGTGTACAACATATCCAGCAAGACAAATACAACAGGCTTTATCTATCATGACGGCACCAGAATGCGGGCCAACACGGACAGCGACAAAGCGACAGCTCCTGCGGCCATACAGTTTGTCGAGTTCAGCGAACAGCTGGTGCCGGCCATGTTTTTCGGTCACTTTATTATCCAGGTAGACGATACGCACTATGCCAAGTCTGCTGCAAAGAACACATCATGGTCAACAGAGGTCAGCAGTCAGCCCGAGTGGGACATATTCAACATTACCGGACCGAACAATGCCTGCACTATAAGCCTGAACGGTCGCACCAACAACATCGGACATAACGGTAATATGAAAATGTTTGTTGACCAAACGGCAAATACAAAATACACAATCGAAGACGCAGGCAACGGCAAAGTAAGAATAAAGAACGACGGATACTGGGTATATGTGGATAACGGCACATTCACGTGGAATACTGCCAAGTATACAGAGCTGACCCTGACACCTGTATCAATGCCACACTATTGCTACATGATCAGCAGGGCTACCAATCGTCACGAGTACCAGTACAACAATGCCCTGATGACAGCAAATACCAACCATCTGACCCTGGAAAGCGACAGCAAGGTCACGACAAACAACGGTATATGGAAGATTACGGTAGACGACGAAACAGGAACATGGTCTGTGGTCAACGGCGACGGCATGCCAATAAAGGCATCGCTGGCCAACGGAACCGTACAGGGGCCCTATCCTACCCTGCATCCGACCAATGTGGCCGGTACCGAATATTTCCACTTCAGCGAGAAGCTGAACTGCTCACCCAACAGCAGTTTTGCCGTAGGCGGCGTACGTTTCATGACGACATGGGAAGCAGGAGACGGTGCCACTAAAAATGACCTGCAGTGGAAATTCGAGCATGTCGACCTGACAGGCAAGGAAATATACGACGTAAAGATAAGCGGAGCGGACAATGCCTATATCACACTGAAGGCCAATCCTGCACAATATGCATACAACGGCGGTTTCTTCATTCTGAACAGCAAGCCGGCTGCCAGCGACTTTGCAGTAGCAGGCGTGCCTGACGGCAAGACAGGATTCATCGTAATGACCGGTAACGAGATACAGGTGACCGTGGGTGACCGCGTAGACCTGTTCAACACCAGCAACGGTGACGGCATAGTGCCTACATACCGTATTCCAGGTATAGTGTCGGCATCCAACGGGCGCCTGATAGCCACGGCTTCGCGCCAGATATGCGGCACCGACCCCGGGTATGGCCAGGTAGACGTAGTCTGCCGCATCAGCGACGACCACGGAGTCACATGGTCCGACATGATACCAGTGGCCGTAGGCAACGCCTCGCTGATAAACAACGTGAAAACACCTATGGAGGCTGCCTATGGCGACGCTGCCGTAGTTGCCGACCGCGAGAGCAACGAGGTGCTGATAATGGCAGTCGGCGGATGTACCTTATATACGTCTGCTACACGCCAGGATCCGAACATAATTGCGTATATCCACAGCAGCGACGGAGGTGAGACATGGGAGACGCCCGTAGACAAGACGGAGCAGATATACAGCTTGTTCGACGGCGGAGACAACGTAATGCAGTCGGGGTTCATAGGCAGCGGCAAGCTGTTCCAGAGCCGCATAGTAAAGGCGGGCAAATACTACCGCCTGTATGCTGCTCTGAACGCACGTCCGAACGGCAACCGCGTGATATACAGCGATGACTTCGGCGTGACATGGCATGCCCTGGGCGGCAGCGAGGCAAGACCTGTGCCCGGCGGCGACGAGCCCAAGTGCGAGGAGATGCCGGACGGTCGCGTAATAGTATCGAGCCGTGCCGGAGGCGGACGACTGTACAACATCTATACATACACCAACACCACGACGGCAGAGGGCAGCTGGGAAACAGCGACCAAGTCCACCTTTGCCGGTGCCGGACATGCAGCCAGCGGCAATCCGACCAACGGTGAAATCCTGATCCTGCCAGTGACCCGCAAGGCCGACGGCAAGGATATGTACCTGGCTCTGCAGACCATTCCTACGGGCAGCGACCGCAGTCAGGTAGGCGTCTACTACAAGGAGCTTACCGACATGACCGACATGAACACGACTGCCAACTTTGCTACCGACTGGAACGGATGGTACAAGTTCTCGGACAACACCGGTGCATACAGCTCCCTGGATCTGATGAACGACAACCGCATTGCCGTCATTTTTGAGGACAACTACAAGAAATTCCGCAATGAGCCAAATCCGACGAGCACAAGTTTCCCGACAGGAAGCGGCACACACAACTACGACGGCTACGACAACCTGTTCATGCCTATCACTCTGGAGACGATAACTGGTGACAGGTATAGCGTAAACAAAGACGTAAACCGCGGCCAGTTCGTCAAGACATACCTTTCTGCCGCAGCAAACACCTACCCGATAACACGCAGCAAAAAGGCAGAGGCACGTGCATTGGCGTCCAGCCTGGGCGACAATCCATCTACGGCACAGATTGACGAGATATACGACATTCTGGTCAACAGCCCGTTTGAAGTTGAAGAGGGCGCAGTATATACCCTGATGACCAAGCGCGGGAACCGCTATGCCACCAGCACAGGCACAGGCGCCACGCTGGACGGTGCTACGTCCAAGAGCAAAGACGGCTCGGCATACTGGTATTTCCAGAAGCGTGCAGACGGCAAGTACGACATAGTAAACTACAAGCACCAGGGTAAGATAAGTGCCGACGGAGTCGCATTGTCCGATGCCCTAAACGTTACCGCGACCCAGCCTGACAAGGGATGGGAGGTAAAGCCGTCTGCAGCTGCAGGCTGGTCTGTAATCGTAGGTGATGGCATACAGTTCAACCAGGCCAACAGCGGGGCATTCAAGGTCCTGAACTGGGGCGAAGGCACAAATACGACCGACGAGGGATGTCAGTACCGTATCACGGAAGTCGAAGAGGCATTGTGCAAGCCTGGTTCGTCCGACCAGGAACCTGCCATAGTAGGCAACATAACCAGCGTACAGGACGTAACCGACAACATTGCACAGGGGGCGACCAGCGTAGACCTGACCGGGGCGACGACCTCTGTGGTAATTGACAACGACTTCGTACAGAATATTTCAGAGAAGACCGGCAATGCAAACACCCTGGTACTGGCTGCCGCCGATGCCGAGGTGACGGCTGACAACAATGTGATAGTAAAGAGCGGTGACACATATACATGCCAGAGCCTGAAGATTACGGATGGTGACGCGTTCGTTTCACCAGTAGGCTTCACGGCTGCCAAGGCACAGTATGTGCGTGAAATGCCGAGCAACAAATGGGGTACCCTGTGCCTGCCATACGACATAGTACAGGATCATGAGGGTACGGAATACGACCTGTACCGTATTGCGGAGAATACCGGCGACGCCATCGTGCTGCAACGCTATGCCGACGGCACCGTACCTGCCGGCACTCCTGTAATCGTATACCGTAACAGCGAGGCGGACGGCATTGACGTGAGCAACAATAACGGCAGCATCAATGTGACGAACAACGCGCAAGGCGGACAGATGCAGTTGGTCGGCTGTCTGCAGCCCACCCCGATTGCTAACGGATACTACATAGCCGACGATGCGTTCTGGAACGCCAAGGCCGTAGGCGGAGTCACCGTACCGGCATTCCGTGCATACATAGCCACACAGTCCGATGATGCCCGAAAGCTGACAATAAGCATTGCAGAAGACCCGGATGCAACAGGAATTCTGGCTCTGGATGCAATGAACGAAGCCGGCTCCGTGACATACGACCTGGACGGCCGCAAGACAGACGGCATCCGTCGCGGCGTGAATATCGTGCGCACGGCCAGTGGCAAGACTTTCAAGGTAATAATCAAATAACAGAGGAATAATGAAAAAGTTCTTTCAAGTACCAAAGGCACAGGTCCTCAGCATCCGGACAGAGAAACTGATATGCGGTTCAGGGGCAGAGACACCTATAATAACGCCTGGACAGGGCGACCAGCCTGTCACGCCACAGTCGCGTAGCGAAAACAACGGCACGGGAAATCCTATCAGCGTAGAGGCACTGGACTTCTGACGAACATTCCGGCTGACTGCAACAAGTCTGGCCGAGTAACATAGCAATGCCCCCTCCCATATTACCGGAGGGGGCATTATTTTTCTTAGCCGGTCAAGATATCAGTGAGTTTAGCGGACGCCAATCATCTGATATAAGAGTCAGGGCAACTAATGATGCCGTTAAAAAGTGAATCCGTCGCGGAAGACGACCTTATGGCAAAAAAGCCCATCCCGCTTGTATGGGATGGGCCTGCGTGACAAATAAAAAACCAGGTTACTCAGTTTGTCTCGTACCCCCATAAACCTGAGGAATTGCGAGCATCACCCTGGACATTATCCTGTGGTGTGTTTTCTACCCCTACTGCACTGGATGCGATAATCCGTGCGGGCTCCATCTGTGTGATTCTTGCCTCTGGTGCTATGAATGTCTTTTTCATAATTGAATATTGTTTGTTAATGCAAGTATTTAATTCGAGTCCCATGCGCGGGGGCGCATGGAACTTGAGATTGGTCTTTCCTACTTGATTTGTACACCGTTCACGTTGTAGGCCTTGCCTGACTTGACGACTACTATCTGACCCTTGACCATGTACTTGCCGTCGGCCTTGGAAGCTGTCTGGCTTGTGATGGCGCTGATGCCTGTTGCATCACCGTCAAAGGCAAATACGACTACGTTGCGAGCCTCAGCTGCTTCCTGGTATGCAGGAACACCTGCAAGGTCGATGTATGCACGGTTTGCTGCGATTGAACAGCCTTCGCCGCACTTCTGTACCTTGTTGTCGGAAATCACATATTTGCCAGACTCTACCGAGCAGCCGCTGAACGTGCCTACGAGTCCGTTCTCGCTGCCTGCCTCGGCTGCTGCATCACCTGTGTAGCTGAGGGTGATCTGGTCTGCCGTGGCGCGGAACAGATATGGCTTGCCTGCCTCGAGACTCTCTACCTCCTCGAACACGATGGCCGTCGGTGCATCGGATGCGCCCTGGTATCCTGCAACACGGAAGAATACGCCTCCCTGTGGAGATGTTACTGCATAAGGTACGCATACGGTGCCATATTTACCTACCGTAACGTCACGGCTATAGGCCAATACTACGCTTACCTTGGTTACCGTATAGTTTGTTCCCCTGACCCTTAATGAGCCGGTGGAGGCTATTCTAGCCAGGATGTCGGAGGTGAGGGTGAACTCAACGTCTGTCGGCTCGGTCTGTTCCCATAGCCACTTTTGTTCTACTATATCTAAGCATAAATCGTCATACAGGTATACGCCGACACTCTGGGCGGCGGTAGCAGTGACGTGAACCTTCAAGACAGAGCCTGGTGTAACGCTGGCAAAATCGTCGGACGAGATGACGATATCTTCATCCCAGTTGTTGAATACTCGCTTTCCTTCCCACAGTGTCCGTTCGGGTGTAGGTTCTGGATCTGCCTCGTAGTGTACAAATTCTATCCTGGAACCTGTGTATCCGCCTCCTGTGACAATCAATGCCTGTCCTGCAAGGATGCAGTCGACCATGTTCTGCGTCATCTCGAACTCTGCAACGTATGGCACCGTGGTCTCGGCAGAGAGGCTTACGCTACGGTTGTCTGTCTCGGCGAAGTCTGTCCAATTCCATTTGGCGTCGGCATACTGCAGGTTTACGCTCGGATAATCATCCGTGGCGCTGACAGCGGTGACGGTAACGAGTAGCTTGTCACCTGCGGCAAGATTGGCGAACTCTGACGTGCCTATCTGTTGGTGATTGCCTTGCCAATCGTCTGTACGTGTCCATACCTCGTCTACAAGGACTTTGGTCGTCTGCGCTGCACTGGCGGCAAGTGTGGCCAGCGCAATTGCAAGGAGTGTAAAGATTTTTTTCATGTTGTTTGTGATTTTGGTTTTTTGATTATAATTATGTGGCCATAATGGTCTGCATGTTGTATGTACGACGCAAATATACAGGCATTTGGGATTGGCGGTATATACAAATTTACCTCAAGATTGTACTTTTTTGACGCTGATGGGCCATGTGCAACATTTGGACAAAATAGTGTCACCCAAAGGCATGCATGCCTGACGAAAGGCGAATCACCATAGGTGATACTGCCATCAGATTGCAGGGAAAGGCAATAGCAAGATACTGTTATCTGCATGCAGGGGATTGAATTATTTTGCAGATTGTTTGTGCGTGTAATCAAAATGTGCTATTTTTACGGTGCATAAAAAAAATCTGATATCCTGTCCTATGAGCAATGCCATTCTTGAGATTACGCCTCTTTCGGAGAAGGACAGCTTCTACCTGGTGGACAGGTGGAGCAAGTCGCTGGACTTTCCTCTCCACAAACATGCTGAATTTGAACTGAACTATGTAGAGCATTGCCGAGGCGTGAAGCGTATCGTGGGGGACTCTATAGAGAAACTGGGCGACTATGACCTGGTGCTCGTGGGACATGGTACGGAACATGCGTGGGCTCAGGGCGAGTGTACCTCGGATGATATCCACCAGATTACGATTCAGTTTCCCGTGGACTTGTTCGGCGAGGGTATGCTGCAGAAGAACAACATGGCGAGCATACGCAAGATGCTGGAGATGTCGAGCCACGGCATTGCGTTTGGGATGCATACCATCATGCACTTGCATGACAAACTGGAGGACCTGTCGCGGCTGGAGTCGAACTTCTATCGTGTGCTGAAATTGTTTGAGGTCATTTATGAACTGTCCGTTGCCGAGGATGCGAGGATATTGTCGAGCGGTATGTTTTCCCATTCTACGGACGAGTATGAAAGCCGCCGTGTGCGTAAGGTGAGCAACTATATTGCCGCGCACTTTGGCGATGAGATCAAGCTGGCCACGCTGGCAGACATGGTGTCTATGACACCTACGGCATTCTCTCGTTTCTTCAAGCTGCGCACGGGCAGGAGTGTCTCGGACTACATCATTGACGTAAGACTGGGGTATGCGGCGAGAAAACTGGCTGACTCCACGATGTCCATCGTGGAGATATGCTATGACTCGGGGTTCAACAACGTGTCGTATTTCAACCGTATATTCAAACGCAAAAAAGGTCTTACGCCAACCGAATTCCGTTCGAATTACCGTAAGACCAAGATTCTCGTATAGCGTGCCTGCTACAGGGCCGTAAGCCTGATGACGCGGCTGGACCAGTCGTCCTGCTTGTCATAGTCCACATCGTGACGCAGTGGTATCTCCAGACCGTTGTTCATCAGGTATTCTCCCGTGAAAGTCAGTCCCTCGTACGGCAAGGGCTTGTTGTCGATGCGGTTCAGCTCGTGGACGGTGTAACGGGTCTGGGGATTAAGTCCCTGCATCTGTATGCGCGGCAGGTGCTGGTCGTGATGGGTCTCGAGCTTGTACCAGAAGAA
>DFKL01000016.1 GCA_002373535.1 Prevotellaceae bacterium UBA3646
TCTCCATCAGACGAATCTGTGCTTCTTGCTCAACTGGTTCGTGTGTAGGACCGTCCTCGCCGACGCGGAAGGCATCGTGACTCCATATAAATTTAACTGGCAGTTCCATCAATGCGGCCATGCGTATCGCCGGTTTCATGTAATCACTGAAGACAAAGAATGTTCCGCATGCCGCAAGCATACCTCCGTGTAGCGTAATTCCTATACATACGCATGCCATCGTCAGTTCGGAGACTCCGGCCTGCAGGAATCCTCCTGCATAATTATCACGTGTAATTACTGTTGCACCGCCCTTGATAAAACCGTCTGTCTTGTCTGAATTGCATAAGTCAGCGCTGCTGACAATCATATTGGGAACTGTCTTTGCAAGCAGTGACAGACATACACTGGATGCATTACGCGTAGGTTCTCCTTGTTTCTGAATGACTGTATCCCACGGTATGTCCGGCAGGCGTCCTGCAAACCAGTCTTCCTGCAATGCGGAGATGTCCGGATTGGATTTTGACCATGTCATTTCCTCCTCATGACGCTTTGCTACAATCTTGAGGAGTTCCTCATGTCGTTTCTCGTACAGTTGCCTTACTGCCGGATGAATTACAAATGCATTGTCCGGATCGTATCCAAGATGCCTGACAGTATTGACATAGGCATCGCCACCTAATGGCGCTCCATGTGTCTTGCACGATCCTTCGTAACTGCAGCCATCTGCCTGCAGAGCACCTTTTGCCATTATACAATGTCCTATGATAAGTGTCGGCTTTCCGTTGCGCTGAAGTGCCGAATCGAGTGCGCCCCGTATCTCTTGAACATTATTTCCGTCTATCGTCAATACGTTCCATCCCATTGCATGGTAGCGTAATGCCGTATCTTCGACAGTAACGACACGTGTCTCCGTGCTGAGCTGGATATCATTTGCATCGTAGAACATTACAAGGTTGTCCAATCCCAGTGTGCCTGCAATGCGTGCCGCACCATGTGAGATTTCTTCCTGAATTCCACCATCGCTGATATAGGTATAGATAGTTTCCTTGTTGAAAGTTTCGTTTCCAGTACGGGCGTATAGGCATTTGGCTGCCAATGCAGCACCAACGGCATAGGTATGTCCCTGACCGAGCGGGCCTGAACTGTTTTCAATCCCCCGCGCGTAGTTTAACTCGGGGTGTCCAGGGGTGGGAGAGCCCCACTGACGTAACTGTTTGAGTTCTTCAAGTGTATATTTTCCTGCAAAGGTAAGTACGCTGTACAACATTGGAGACATATGCCCCGGATCAAGATAGAAACGGTCACGTCCTTCCCAAAGCGGATTTGCAGGATCGTATATCAGGTACTCGCTGTAGAGTACGTTGATGAAATCTGCTCCACCCATGGCTCCACCAGGATGTCCGCTTTTGGCTTTCTCTACCATTGCTGCCGTAAGTACACGGATATTATCTGCAGCAAGGTCCAAGGTTTCAATGGAATTCATTGTGTTGTATTGTAATAGTTTGTATTGCAGGAGGTTGATCTCTAAAGGTGGTAGTATTTGAGTTGCCTGTACATTTCCCAATCAAAGGAATAAAGTGAGGCTGCGCGCTTGCTGAAGGACTTGTCTTTCTTTCCTGTTTCCGCAAAGTATGGCATTTCCTTTAAGCGTTTGCGAAAATTGCGCTTGTCAAGTTCTACGCCAAGTATACCCTCGTACACGTGCTGTAGTTGCGTAAGTGTAAACTCCGACGGCAGCAGATTCATGGCCACTGGTGTATAACCGATTCGATCACGAAGGAGTTTCAAGGCTTTTACCAGCATCTTGCCATGGTCAAAATGAAGGTGTGGCAATTCCTTGAGGCTTACCCACTGACAGCCGTACTTTTGAATCAGCTTTGTGTTGTGCAGCTTTTTGTTGAGCAATGCATAGTATGCCGTACTGATTACACGTCCTCCCGGATCACGGTCTATTTCTCCAAATGTCTCTACTTGTTCAAGAAAAACGTTTTTCATGCCTGTGCGCTCGAGCAGGACACGATGTGCGGCATCGTCCAATGATTCGTCTGCACCTACAAATCCGCCAAGCAATGTCTGTTCACCTATAAAAGGTTCTATTTTACGTTTTTGTAGCAATACCTGGATTTCATTATTCTCATATGCAAAAATGATGCAGTCAACGGCAACATAGAATTGTGGGGTGCCTGCATAAATTCCTTTTGCCATTTCCAAATAGCTTGTAAGATTAATATTATTGAACAAAGGTAGTAATTATATTTGTATATTTGGATGTATATGTGACACTTTTTAGTAAAAATAAAGAAAAAAGCTCCAATCTATGTTATTAGACCAGAGCTTTTTATGAAATGCAGTATGTTATTTAGCAGAGCTTGCGAGAGCCATCGCCTATTACGACATCTATTACTATTGGCTCTTTGCCGTATTTGGCTGCATATTTTTCCTTAACAACCTTGACGAAGTTGTCGTATAGCTCGTTTGCAACCAGATTGATCGTACAACCTCCGAAGCCTCCGCCCATTATGCGGGAACCGGTAACGCCACACTCCTTTGCTACGTCGTTAAGGAAATCAAGTTCCTCGCATGACACTTCATATTCCTTGGACAGGCCGTAGTGTGTCTCGTACATCTTCTGGCCAAC
>DFKL01000040.1 GCA_002373535.1 Prevotellaceae bacterium UBA3646
AGAAGCTGCAGGAGCGTCTGGCCAAACTGGCAGGTGGCGTAGCTGTACTGTACGTAGGTGCTCCTACCGAGACGGAGATGAAGGAGAAGAAGGATCGTGTGGACGATGCCCTGTGCGCAACTCGCGCTGCCATAGAGGAAGGTATCATCCCTGGCGGCGGTGTAGCATACATCCGTGCCCAGAAGGCGCTGGAGAATGTCAAGGGTGCCAACATGGACGAGCAGACTGGTATCAAGATTGTATGCCGTGCCATCGAGGAGCCTCTGCGCCAGATCGTGGAGAATGCGGGAGAAGAGGCCAGCGTAATCGTGAACAACGTACGTGCCGGCAAGGACGACTATGGCTACAACGCCCGCGAGGACAAGTACGAGAACCTAAAGGCTTCCGGTATCATCGATCCGGTGAAGGTGACTCGTGTAGCCCTGGAGAATGCTGCTTCGATAGCCGGCATGTTCCTGACCACGGAGTGTGTAATCTGTGACAAGAAGGAGGAGAAGCCTGAAATGCCTATGGGCGGTGCTCCGGGCATGGGCGGCATGATGTAATCTGCATAGATTACTGACAGATAAAAGAAACGGAGTCCTGAAAACCGGGGCTCCGTTTTTGCGTATATATAAGTTTTTTCGTAACTTCGCGACATGGAAGACAAGGAAATCGGGCGTTTTGCCCCATCACCTTCCGGACGCATGCATCTCGGCAACGTGATGTGTGCATTGCTGTCGTGGCTGGACGTGAAGAGCATGGGCGGTGAGTGGCGCCTGCGTATCGAGGATATTGACACGCAGCGCTGCAAGCGTGAATACGCGATGAGGCTGATGGACGACCTGACATGGCTGGGACTGGAATGGGACGGTGACGTGGTGTGGCAGAGCGAACGAGGAGACATATACAAACAATGCCTGGACCAGCTAACCGGAATGGGGCTTACGTATCACTGCAACTGTTCCCGCAATGACTTGATGGCGGCATCTGCCCCTCATGAGGCTGACGGCCGCAGGGTCTACCCGGGTACGTGCCGGGGCAAGGGACTGTCTGAGGGAGCCGTGAGAATACGTGTTCCAGTGTCTCTGGAGAAGATTTGCGGCGATTTCATCGTGCAAAGGCGTGACGGGGCATGGGCGTATCAACTGGCAGTGGTCGTCGACGATGCCTTGATGGGCATAACACGTGTGGTACGTGGCAGAGACCTGGAAACGTCTGTCCCTCAGCAGGAATTCCTATATGACATGCTGGGGTTCGGGAAACCGGTCTTCGTACATCATCCGTTGCTGTGCAACGCGGAGGGGCTGCGTCTGTGCAAGCGTGACAAGAGTATGGATATGGGGGTGCTGCGCGAGATGTGTCGGGCGGAGGAGATAATTGGTTTCCTGGCATTCCGTACGGGGCTGATACCCGAAGAAATGCCTATGGCTGCCGATGATTTGCTAAGTGTCTTCTCCTGGGACAGAATCACGAAGGAGGATATAAGAATCAGGCAGGATTTTCCTCCTGGCGCTGCTGGTCTATCTTCTGGAAATCCTTCATCCTGAGCTTGAAACTGCGGGTGAGATACCTGTCCAGGACAACCGGATTGACGCTGAGTTCCTCTGGTGTGCCGTGGAATAGTATCTGGCCCTCGAACAGCAGGTATGCGCGGTCTGTTATGCAGAGTGTCTCCTCGACGTTATGGTCCGTGATAAGCACTCCGATATTCTTCTGCTTCAGTTTCCATACGATATACTGGATATCTTCTACTGCTATCGGGTCTACGCCTGCAAACGGCTCGTCGAGCATGATGAACTTGGGGTCTATGGCAAGGCAGCGTGCGATCTCTGTACGACGGCGCTCACCGCCGGAGAGCTGGTCTCCGAGGTTCTTGCGGACGGTCTCCAGACGGAATTCGCTGATGAGACTCTCCAGCTTCTCCTTTTGGTATTCCCTGGGCTTTCCTGTCATCTCCAATACGGCGGCGATGTTGTCCTCGACGCTCATCTTGCGGAAGACGGATGCTTCCTGTGCCAGATATCCGATGCCCTTGCGTGCCCGACGGTATACGGGATATCTGGTAATCTCCTCGTCACCGAGCCATATATGTCCCTCGTTGGGTACTACGAGTCCTGTGGTCATATAGAAACTGGTGGTCTTTCCTGCGCCGTTGGGGCCGAGGAGACCGACAATCTCACCCTGGCGCACGTTGAAAGATACATTGTTGACAACCGTACGCTTACCATAGATCTTGACCAGACCTTCGCTCCGTAGTTCCATTCTCTCTCCTTTTATTTGTCGTGTTGCTGCCTTGTGTGTCACAAAGGTATGAAAAGATGTGCAATATGCAAAATAAATAAGGTGTATTGATGGGATATTACATAATTTTTCGTAACTTTGCGCGACTAATTGGCATATAGAGAGTAATGCTTCCGGTTAAAGGTATATCGACTTTCGGCTCGTACATAATACTTATGGGACGTGTAATGTCGCTTCCAGAGCGATGGCGTATGTTCTTCAAGCAGTATGTCAAGGAACTGTCTGCGCTGGGGGTTGACAGTATCGGCATCGTATTGCTGATATCTTTCTTTATCGGTGCCGTGATATGTATCCAGATAAAGCTGAACATTGCCTCGCCGTGGATGCCTAACTATACGACGGGATATACTACGCGTGAGATTATGCTGCTGGAGTTCAGCTCGAGCATAATGTGCCTGATCCTTGCCGGGAAAGTGGGCTCGAACATCGCTTCGGAGATCGGTACCATGCGTGTGACGCAGCAGATAGATGCATTGGACATAATGGGTATAAACTCGGCCAGCTTCATCATATTGCCTAAGGTGCTGGGACTGGTAACGATGATTCCGATACTTGTGGTATTCAGTATAGTCTCAGGATTTGCCGGTGCCTATGCGACGTGTGCCCTGGGTGTCCTGTCGGCAGACGACCTGACTGCCGGCCTCCTGCACGACTTCAACCAATGGTATGTGTGGATGAGTCTCATAAAGAGCCTGTTTTTTGCGTTTATAATCTCGAGCGTAAGCAGCTATTACGGATACACGGTGGAGGGTGGCAGCTTTGACGTGGGCAAGGCCAGTACGAATGCTGTGGTAAGCAGCAGCATACTGATCTTGTTTACGGATATTTTCCTAACTCAAATTCTAAGCTAAGACCTTTATCGTGATTGAGTTGAGGGATATACACAAGTCTTTTGAGGGCCGGGAGGTCCTGAAGGGTATCAATGCGGAATTCAGGGACGGAAAGACGAACCTGATCATAGGCCAGTCAGGCTCGGGAAAGACGGTCCTGATAAAGAACATAGTGGGGCTGCTGACTCCTGATGCAGGGCAGGTGCTGTACGACGGCAGGGACTTTGTAAAGATGTCCAGCAAGGAGCGGGTGATGCTCCGCAGGGAAATGGGCATGATATTTCAGGCTGCTGCCTTGTTTGACTCCATGACTGTACTGGAGAACGTGATGTTTCCATTGGACATGTTCTCTGACATGAACAGGACAGACCGTGAAAAGAGGGCGTGCTTTTGCCTGGAACGTGTGAACCTGAAGGGGGCTGAGTACAAAATGCCTGGTGAAATAAGCGGCGGCATGCAGAAGCGTGTGG
>DFKL01000037.1 GCA_002373535.1 Prevotellaceae bacterium UBA3646
TGTTTCGGCGTCATCCAGTATTACAAAAAAACTTAAAGCATGCGTTGCGAAAACATTTTTTTCCTATATTTGTATATACAACAACCCTATACTATGAAAGACAATCATAATTACTGCCTGATACTGGCAGGTGGAGTGGGAAGCCGTCTATGGCCCGTAAGCAGGACCGGCAAGCCCAAGCAGTTTATGGATATCCTGGGAACAGGCCGCACGTTGCTGCAGCAGACGTATGACCGTGTTTCGCGTATTTTCCCGGCCGACAATATATATATTAGTACCAATGTCCGTTATATGCCACTGGTATATGAACAATTGCCCGGAGTGGACGACATGCATATACTGGAAGAGCCCCTTCGTCGCGGTACTCTTGCCGCTGTGGCATGGGGCAGTGTCGTTATAGGCAAGCGCGACGCCGAGGCACGTATACTCGTATCACCCGCCGACCAGCTTATCTTGGACGAGCAGAGGTACAGGGAGGACATATTGCGAGGGCTTGACTTCGTGTCCGCTCACGACGAAGTGTTGGTGCTGGGGATACGCCCTACACGTCCTGACACGGGATACGGCTATATCCAGTCTGGCGATGAAATGAGCGAAAAGGGGATCTTCAGGATAAAGACTTTCACGGAAAAGCCGGAGCGTACCTTTGCAGAGATGTTTGTAGCCGAGGGAAACTTCCTTTGGAACACCGGGTTGCATATATTCAGTTCTGCCGGCTTTGTCAGGAATCTGTACAATCTGATACCGGAATACCAGATAGCGATACCACGCATGATGGCAGACGCGGAAAGCGACGATCCCAAACTGGTGCCGGAATTCTTCAAGATGTTGCCCAAGTTTAGCCTCGATATAGGCGTCTTGGAGCGTTTGGACAGTGTGTGCGTGATGGAGTGCGGATTCGGCTGGGCAGATCTGGGCACATGGACCTCAATAGGCGATGAGTCAGGGCATGATTCCAACGGCAATGTCATACTCGACACCAAGGCACGGCTGACGGACTGTAGCGGGAATATAATACGCCTTCCCCGGGGACGTAGGATTATCATGAAGGGACTTCACGATTTTGTAGTCCTGGAGGAAGGCGATGTACTTATGATATGTCCAAAGGAGGATGCTGTCAGAGTTGCTCGCGAATCGATGCTGCAACCTGTCGGAACTCCTCGGGCGTAAGCTCAAGGTGCGGATTCGTGAACAGCATGTCCTTTTCGCTCTGCATAGGTATCAGATGAATGTGTGCGTGTGGAACCTCAAGCCCCAGGACGCACTGGCCTACCTTTACGCACGGAATCGCTTTCTTGATGGCCGTGGCAACCTTTTTGGCAAAAACCTGCATGCCGGCAATCTCTTCGTCGGTAAGGTCGAAGAAATAGTCTACCTCCCGTTTCGGTATTACCAGTGTATGACCTTTCTGCAAAGGGTTGATATCCAGAAAAGCATAATAGTTCTCATCCTCTGCAATCTTATAGCTTGGAATCTCGCCCGCTGCTATCTTGCTGAAAATTGTCATATGTCCAGATATTAGTACGTGATACTCGTTATTTCCAGTTCAATCTCTCCCTGCGGGACGCGTATGCTCGCCGTGTCGCCGACCTTCTTGCCTATCAGCCCCTGTGCGATAGGTGTCTCTACGCTAATCTTGCCTGCACGGTGATCAGCCTCTGTAGCACTGACTATGGTATATTTCATCTCCATGCCCGTGCGTGTGTTCTTCAGTCCCACCGTAGCAGATATCTGTACGGTACTTGTGTCCATGCGGCTGGTGTCCAGAATCTTGGCATCCAGGATGGTCTGCTTTAACATAGCTATCTTTGTCTCAAGTTTGCTTTGCCATTCCTTCGCCGCATCGTATTCCGCGTTTTCGCTGAGGTCACCCTTGTCGCGTGCTTCTGCGATGGCTGCACTGGCAGCCGGGCGCTCAACACTTTCCATGTGATGGAGCTTGGCTACGAGCTCGTCATAGCCCTGTTGTGACATGTAAGCCATTTTCCTTGTTGTTTTATAATAATTTGCGTTTATGTTACAGATATATCAATAATGAGTAAAAGAAAAGAATCCCGGCCGTATTGGCCAGAACCCTTGACGTTATGCTCGTATTATCGAATTGCACTGCAAAGTTAAGATATTTAGCCGAAAAGAAGAAAACGAAAATGAAAAATAATATTAAAACGGACAAAAAGAATGCTTTTTCAGTAATTCTTGCCAGACGGAGACGTACATATTGTAATAAAGTAGTATCTTTGTCGGGAATAAGCATATTTTTTTATAGATAAACAAGATGAATGTAATTACAAAGACTGTGTCTCTGCCTGACGGACGTACCATCAGTATAGAGACCGGAAAGCTGGCCAAACAAGCCGATGGATCCGTCGTGTTGCGTATGAACAACACTGTGCTCCTGGCCACTGTTTGTGGTGCCAAGGATGCAGTTCCTGGCACAGATTTTATGCCTCTTCAGGTAGAGTACCGCGAGAAGTATAGCGCAGCCGGGCGCTTCCCCGGTGGTTTTACAAAGCGCGAGGGTAAGGCAAATGATGACGAGATTCTCACATGCCGTCTGGTGGATCGTGCCCTGCGTCCTCTGTTCCCCAGTAACTATCATGCAGAGGTTTATGTAAATGTTATCCTGTTCAGTGCCGACGGTGTCGATATGCCGGATGCCCTTGCCGGTTTTGCGGCAAGTGCTGCCCTGAGCTGTAGCGATATTCCATTCGATGGTCCGATTAGTGAGGTTCGTGTTGCACGTGTCAACGGAGAGTTCGTGATCAATCCTACTTTCGACCAGCTCAAGCAGGCTGATATGGATCTGATGGTCGGTGCAACCGAGGAGAATATCATGATGGTGGAAGGCGA
>DFKL01000175.1 GCA_002373535.1 Prevotellaceae bacterium UBA3646
TCGGTGCTGGCGCTGGCGCGTACCTGCGCTGAGGGGAGAAGGAGACTGGAGGATTACATGGCCAACCTGGCTGACTTGCGCTACCGTGGGGGGAGCATGGACGGGTATCTGTCTCGTCTGCATTATTTTGACTGGTGGATTAACGACAACGTGGAACGCGGGAATGTGGAGGTGGTGTGCGACTCGTCGCTGTGTACGGCGACGTTCCGTGTGGACAACCACTATATGTCGCAGCATTCTGATGCTTACAGGCACCTGAGGGGCAGGAAGGAGCGCATAGACAGCATCCGGGCGTTGGAGGTCAGCGGCAACGGCGGCGGGTTTTGCTACTTGCCCAAGGAGAAGACGCGGCTGGGCAGGAAGGTGCTGGGATTCATCCGTGACGGTGACGTGATTGCGATAGTGACGGGCAAGGACGGCCTGGACTATGCTCACCTGGGGTTTGCGGTCTGGGGCAGGGACGGGCGCCTGCACTTGCTGAATGCGTCGAGTATCCGCAAGAAGGTGGTGGAGGAGCCGAAGTCGTTGTACGGGTATCTGGCGGAGCATCCCTCGTTCCTTGGCATTAGAGTACTGAGGATGTCATCTCTATCTATACCTTAGCTATACCTCAGCAGTATCGAGGATGCTGGGGCCTTTGACCCCACTGAAGCTTTTGCCATGTTTGGAAACATAGACTGAACGGGATGTTTTTTGCTCCATCTTACCGATAGAATCGGCAAAAATGATTATCTTTGTGCCGGAAACAACTAAAAAAAGTGCCATAGATGCGACAGGTAAAGGCGAAGAAGTTTCTGGGACAGCATTTCCTGAAGGACTTGGATATTGCGAGGCGTATCGCGGATACGGTGGATGTATGTCCTGACCTGCCTGTACTGGAGGTGGGGCCTGGCATGGGTGTGATGACGCAGTTCCTGATGCGGAAGCCCAGGGGACTGAAGGTGGTGGAACTGGACTATGAGAGTGTGGAATATCTGCGCAGGGTGTATCCGGACTTTGAGGACAACATCATAGAGGATGACTTCCTGAAGATGCATCTGGAGAATGTCTTCGGGGGACCGTTTGTGCTGACGGGCAACTACCCGTATAACATTTCGAGCCAGATTTTCTTCAAGATGCTGGACTACAAGGACTTGATTCCGTGCTGCACGGGCATGATACAGAGGGAGATGGCGGAGCGTCTGGCAGCGAGGCCGGGTACGAAGGCTATGGGTATCATATCGGTTCTGGTGCAGCTGTGGTATGACGTAGAGTATTGTTTCACGGTGCCTCCGACTGTATTCAATCCGCCGCCCAAGGTGCAGAGTGCGGTGATCATAATGCGCCGCAACAGCCGCGTGGATGCGGGGTGTGACGTGGGATTGCTGACGCGCATAGTGAAGCAGGCTTTCCAGCAGCGACGCAAGATGCTGCGCGGCTCGCTGAGGGGGCTGATGCCTGCGGGGCATGAGTTTGGCTCGCTGAGGCCGGAACAGTTAGGCGTGGAGGACTTCATACGCCTTGCGAACGACATAGGCGGGGCTGTGCGTGCTGAAAAAAACAGGTCTGATGCCCTTAAAAATTGCTAAGTTTGATGTGCTTATATGTTAATTTTTAATATATTTGTACGCAAAATTTGTAATTTGTAATAAGATTTGTCTATGGTTCTTGGATTCATGATCCTGATTGGCTCTGTCGCCTTGCTGATGTATGGCATGAAGGTGATGAGTGAGGGCTTGCAGAAGATGGCTGGAAGCAAACTGCGTAATGTGCTGGCTACGGCTACGACGAACCGGTTCACGGGGTTGCTGACGGGTGCCTTTATCACGACGAGTATTCAGTCTTCGACGGCAACGACGGTGATGACGGTAAGTTTCGTGAGTGCAGGACTGCTGACCTTGGGTCAGGCTATATCGGTAATCATGGGTGCCAACATCGGTACTACGGTGACGGCGTGGATAATGGTGCTGGGCGGCAGCCTGGACATGCGCATGATGGTGTATGGGGCCATCGTGGTGTCGGTGGGGCTGATATATTCGAGAAAGAACATTAACCTGGGCGAGTTCATAATGGGTCTGGCCCTGATGTTGCTGGGCCTGACGACGCTGAAGACCAATGCCACGGACATGCACCTGGACCAGATTCCGGCGGTAAGGGAGATATTTGACAGCACGAGCCACCTGGGACCGGGTGACTATGGTACGTATTTCCTGTACCTGCTGATTGGCGGGCTGCTGACTTGTGCGGTGCAGAGCTCGGCTGCAATCATGGCTATCACGATGACATTGTGCTCGACGGGGGTGCTGGACATATATGCAGGATTTGCGCTGGTGATGGGTGAGAACATTGGTACGACGATCACGTCGAACGTGGTGGCCATGAGTGCCTCGACACAGGCTCAGCGTGCTGCACGTGCTCACTTGATTTTCAACTTGTTCGGCGTCGTGTGGGTGTTGCTGGTGTACAAGTGGTTCGTGGATTTTGTCTGCTGGATGGTGGGGTGTGACCCTAATAACGTGGAGAATCCCGTAATCTTCAACGTGGTGCTGGCTGCGTTCCATACTTCGTTCAACGTATGCAACGTGATGATACTGATATGGTTTATAAAGCCTATGGAGAGGGTCGTATGCTGGCTGGTGCCTCAGCGCGACGGTCAGGGCGAGGAGGAGGAGAGCAGGCTGCGCTATATATCCGGCGGCCTGATGAGTACCGCGGAGTTGTCTATATTTGAGGCAAAGAAGGAGATAAACGTGTTCGTGGAGCGTTGTGCGCGTATGTTCGGCATGGTGCAGGAACTGCTGGGTACGGAGAAGGGTGAGGACTTTAACAAGCTGTTCTCGCGTATCGAGAAGTACGAGAGCATCACTGACAACATGGAGGTGGAGATATGTGACTACCTGACGAAGGTGAGCGAGGGACGACTGTCTGCGGAGTCGAAGGTGGAGATACAGCACATGATGCGTGTATGCTCGGAACTGGAGAGCATAGGTGATGCCAACTATAACCTGGCTCGCTCCATATCGCGCAAGCGCCTGTATGGCACGGAGCCGTTCACTGAGATGCAGTTGCAGCATATCCATAGCATGATGCAGCTGACGGCCGATGCAATAAGCCAGATGGCGGAGGTAATAGAGCAGGGGGATAACAGGTATGTGGACCTGAACAGGAGCTTCAACACGGAACATGAGATAAACAACTACCGCAACCAGCTGAAGAACCAGAACGTGGTGGATATCAACAACAAGCTGTATGACTACCAGACTGGTGTGTTCTACATGGATATCATCAGTGAATGTGAAAAGCTGGGTGACTATGTAATAAACGTTATCGAGGCTTCAGGCCTGAAGGAAAAGCGCAAGGCATGAGAACATATTGGAATACTCAAAACGGTCTGTCTACCATCCCTGAATGGACGCCGAACTGCTGGGTGCAGGTGACGTGTCCTACGGAGGAGGACACGGAATTCCTGGAGAAGACGCTGGGAATACCGGACTATTTCCTGGACGACATCGCGGATACGGACGAGAGGCCGCGATATGACCGTGACGAGGGGTGGGCCTTGATTATCCTGCGCATACCGTATGTGAAGGAGGTGCGTTCGCGTACACCGTATACGACTATTCCGCTGGGTATCATCATGAAGGGTGAGGTGTGCATCACCGTGTGCAACTTCGAGACGAACATGATGATTGACTTCGTCACGTACCAGCAGAGGCGCGGACTGGGATTCACGGACTCGGTGGACATGGTGTTCAGGCTGTTCCTGAGCAGTGCCGTATGGTACCTGAAACGGCTGAAGCAGATTTCGGCGCTGATAGACCAGAGCAAGCGTAACCTGGATGCCAAGGTGGACAACGCGGACTTGATTTCGCTGTCGAGGCTGCAGGACTCGCTGACCTACTTCGTCACGAGTATACGTGGCAACGAGACTTTGCTGTCGAAGCTGAAGTTCAAGCTGAAGGTGGACGAACTGGATGCGGACCTGATAGAGGATGTCAACATCGAGCTGAGCCAGGCCAGGGAGACGGCCGGCATATATACGAACATCCTGGACTCGACGATGGACACGTATGCCAACCTTATTAATAATAACATGTCGCAGGTGATGAAGATGCTGACTTCGGTGTCGCTGATCCTGATGTTCCCGACGCTGATTGCAAGCCTGTTCGGCATGAACCTGATTAACGGCATGGAGCATGCCTGGTGGGGATTCCCTCTGGCAATGGTGCTGTGCGTGGTGACGACATTCAGCTTCTGGTGGTACTTCAGGCATAAGAATTGGATTTGACTGACTATAAGATTAGGATACAATGGAAGAGAATACAATCTTCGAAAGTAAGGAGCAGGTGGTGGCCAGGGCCACGGAACTGGCTCAGGGGGAGACTATCCCGGCTAAGGGTGATATGGATCAGCTGAAACAGCTGTTCTACCGCTTTCACAATCAGGCTATGCAGGATGCACGCAAACAGTATATAGAGGCTGGCGGCGATCCTGAGACGTATGTTCCTGAGATGGATCCTGACGAGGAGGTTTTCCGGCAGGCCATGCATGTCTTGCGAGAGCGCCGCTCGGCAGAGCAGCTGCGTATAGAGCAGGAGCGTATGGACAACCTGGAGAAGAAACTGCAGATACTGGACAGGATACAGCAGCTGACGACAAGTCCAGAGGAGGCTGGGCAGCATTTTGACGAGTACAAGGCGCTGCAGCAGAAGTGGAAGGAGACGGGTGCCGTGCCGGCGGAGAGAAGTACCGAGTTGTGGAAGAACTACCAGTTGTACAGCGAGCAGTACTATGACTTGCTGAAGATGGGGCATGAGCTGCGCGACTATGACTTCAAGAAGAACCTGGAGCTGAAGACTGCGTTGTGTGAGAAGGCCGAGGCTCTGAAGGACGTCGAGGATGTGGTAAGTGCCTTCAACCTGCTGCAGGGGTATCATCAGGAATGGAAGGAAACGGGGCCTGTGAGCCGTGAGTTGCGCGAGGCTCTGTGGCAGAGGTTCAAGGATGCGTCGACCGAGGTGAACAAGAGGCATCAGGCTCATTTTGAGGCTTTGAAGGCCAAGGAGGAGGAGAACATGCAGCTGAAGACGGCCTTGTGTGAAAAGGTAGAGGCTGTGGTGGCCGACTTGGGTGAGAAGCCGAAATGGGAGGAACTGACCAAGACGGTTCTGGACCTGCAGGCGGAGTGGCGTAAGATAGGCTTTGCTCCACAGAAGCACAATACGGCTGTCTTCGAGCGGTTCCGTGAGGCTTGCAACAGGTTCTTCAATGCGAAGAGCGAGTATTTCAAGAACCTGCGCGAGACCATGGAATCTAACCTGGAGAAGAAGAAGGCCCTACTGGAGCGTGCGGTTGCCCTGAAGGACAGTACGGAATGGAGCAAGACGGCTGACGAACTGACCGAGATACAGAGGCAATGGAAGCTGATTGGTGCCGTGCCCAAGAAATACAGCCAACAGATATGGGAGGAGTTCACACAGGCTTGTGATGCTTTCTTCCAGGCCAGGAAGAGTGCCGGTGCGGACACTCGCAGCGAACAGTTGCAGAACCTGCAGGCCAAGAGGGATATCATAGCCCGGCTACAGGCTCTGGCCGAGGATGGCAAGGAGGTTGTCCTGGATACGGTGAAGGAGCTGCAGCAAAAGTGGAACGAGACAGGCCATGTCCCATTCAAGGAGAAGGACAAGCTATATGATGCCTACCGTGAGATATGCGACAGATTGTATGAGCGTGCACGCTCGAGTCGCATGGCTGCGCATGCTGCCGACCGTATACAGCGTATACAGAATGCTGCCGGCGGAGACATCCAGCGCCTGCAGCGTGCGTACGAACAGCTGAAGGCGGAAATCAAGACTTACGAGAACAACC
>DFKL01000060.1 GCA_002373535.1 Prevotellaceae bacterium UBA3646
CACCGTAATACGCTTCGGGCTCCATCCCCATCCCAGCGGGTCGGTCAGCAGCTCCGTCGCACGCAGCACGGCATCCACGTTGTCCAGCGGCTCACCCTGTCCCATGAACACTATGTTTGTCAGGCAGTCCCGTTCAGGCAGGGCATATATCTGGTTCAGGATGTCACCGGCCGTCAGGTTTCCGTTGAACCCCTGCCGCCCCGTCATGCAGAACCTGCACCCCATGCGGCAGCCCGCCTGGCACGACACACACAGTGTGGCACGCTCCCCTTCAGGAATGTACACACACTCCACGGTCTCGCCCTCTATGCTTGTGGGAAACAGGTATTTGACCGTGCCGTCCACGCTGCACCGGCGGTCTGCATACTGCATGAGACCCACCTCATACCGCTCTGCAAGCAGTTCGCGAGCCCTGCGGCTCAGGTTCGTCATCTCCATGATGTCGCTCACACCCTTGCCATAGAGCCAGTCCATCATCTGCCTCGCAGTAAAGCCAGGCAGATTCAGCCTCCCCGTGATCTCCGTCAGGTCAGTCAGGGATTTACCCAGAAGTAACTCGCGCTTATGCTCCATAATTCAGGCACAAAGATAAAAAAAATAATCCATTCTCTCATCAATATACTTGGAACTTAACCATAAAATCATTAACTTTGTCCCGTTCTATGCACTAAGGAAGAACAGAACTAAACTATATTAACTTAATTAAACAAATCTTATGAAATTCAGAGGAATTTTTGCCGTGCTCCTGTCATGCATGACCATCATGGCATCGGCACAGTCAACCTCTCCCAGTACCAAGTGGCATTGGGACAAGGGAACAATCGTCATTGACACACCACAGCGTCCCGCCGGACAGACCAACGTACTCGGACTTACGGCACCCAAGCTGCAGACCGTACGCGTAGCCTTCGTAGGTCTCGGTATGCGCGGTCCCGGTGCCGTCGAGCGCTTCACCTACATTCCCGGTGTGCAGATTGTCGCACTCTGCGACTATGTCGAGGCACGCGCCGAGGCATGCCAGCGCTTCCTGCGCGAGCGTGGTCTTCCCCCTGCAGCCATCTATAGCGGAGAGAAAGGCTACGAGGAACTCTGCAAGCGTGCAGACATCGACCTCGTATACGTAGCCACCGACTGGGATCACCACTTCCCCGTAGCCAAGTGCGCCCTCGAGAACGGCAAGCATACAGCTATCGAGGTACCCAGTGCCATGAACCTCGAGCAGTGCTGGGAACTGGTCAACCTTAGCGAGAAGACACGCAAGCACTGCATGATACTGGAGAACTGCTGCTACGACTGGTACGAGCTCAACGCACTCAACATGGCACAGCACGGTGTCTTCGGCGAAGTACTCCGTGGCGAGGGAGCCTACATCCACAACCTCGACGACTTCTGGGACTACTACTGGCACAATCCGGCCGATCCCGACCAGGCCAAGCTTGGCTGGCGCATGAAGTACAACCGCGACAACCGCGGTGACGTATACGCCACACACGGCCTCGGCCCCGTGGCACAGTGCATGGACATCCACCGCGGCGACCGTTTCACCACCCTCGTGGCAATGGATACCAAGAGCGCCCACGGCCGCGAATGGGTCAAGAACAAGACAGGCAAGGACTGCCCCGAGTTCCGCAACGGTGACCAGACCACGACCCTCATGCGTACAGCCAACGGCAAGGTAGTCGAGATTCAGCACAACGTGATGAATCCGCAGCCATACAACCGCCTGTTCAAACTCACCGGTACCAAGGGCTATGCCACCAAGTACCCCGAGCAGCATTTCGCCCTCGACAAGAGCCAGCTTGCAGCCAGCGGCGTCGCACCCAAGGTAGACGACCTCTCCAGCCACGGCTTCCTGCCACAGGCCGAGCAGGACGCCCTCATGGCCAAGTACCAGCACCCCATCATCAAGAAGTACGGTGAGATGGCACAGAAGGTCGGCGGTCACGGCGGCATGGACTTCTTCATGGACGCACGCCTCGTATACTGCCTGCAGAACGGCCTCCCGCTCGACATGGACGTATACGACCTCGCAGAGTGGTGCTGCCTTGCCGAGCTTGGCACACTCTCTATGGACAACAACTGCGCAGCAGTGGCATTCCCCGACTTCACACGCGGAGCATGGAACCAGATCAAGGGATATCGCCACGCCTATGCACCAGCCGAGCAGGAAGCACAGGTAGAGGCCGCAGCCGCAGCCTACACCGAGTCACAGAAAGCACTTTGTGCCAAGAAGAACCTCTGGAAGAAGTACGATGCCGCCAAGGCAAAGGCCAAGGCCAAGGCCGAGAAGGCAAAAGCCAAGGCAGCCAAAGCCAAGAAGTAACACATCCGCACAATACAGAGATACAGCCCTGGCCCTATACGGTCAGGGCTGTTTTCATATATCCCTCCGCATATATATAATGTATGCCCCGGCCCCTGCAGGTACAAAGCCTTCCGGTATTATGCACGAACATGCCGTCTTGTGTGCAAAAAAGAGAAAAATACTTGCACAGAATATTAAAAAGTGTTACCTTTGCAGCGCAAACAAGCACAAAAGTGTAAAAATATGAGAAAAAACATCATCATGTCGCTGGCTACAGTGCTGGCATGTGGCACTGCCATGGCAGGAGGCCTCAACACAAACACCAACGTCAATGCACACTTCCTGCGTTTCTTTACCCAGGATGCCAACGTAACACTCACTGCAATGCACGCCAACCCCGCCGGCAGCGCATTCCTGACCAAGGGCTGGCACTTCAGCATACACAACCAAAGCGCCATACAGCAGCGCAACGTGACCACCACCTTCCCGCTCTTCGTTTACAACCCCAAGAACTATGGGTCAGATACACACCGTTACGAAGGTCGCGCCTTTGCCCCCGTGATACCGGCAATCGGCTTCAGCTACAACAGTGGCAAGAAATGGAGCATCAACGGCCAGCTTGCCGTCGTAGGCGGCGGCGGAGCATGTGAGTTCGAGCAAGGCATAGGCTCCTTCGAAGCCCTGTACGCAGGCAACCTCTATGCCAACGTAGCCCCAGCCTACATCGGTGCCGTGGTACCGCAGCTCATGGCCGCCGGAATGGATCAGGCATCAGCCACCGCCAGGGCACGCCAGATGTTCTCCGACAACTACCGTTTCAGCAACACAGCCTACATGAAGGGCAGCAACTATATGTTCGGCCTGCAGGTCGGCGCTACATACAAGGTGCTTGACAACCTCGCCGTATTTGCCGGCATCCGCGGTGTATATGCCACAGGCAACTACAACGGCTATGTCCAGGACGTCATGTACAGCACCGATGGTGGCAACAACTACACATACGCCACACAGAACGGGACTCAGGAACTCGCAGGTCAGACCGTCAATGTCAATGGACGCAACACCACCCTCAGCATGAACTGCGACCAGACAGGCTTCGGCGTAACTCCCATACTCGGCATACACTGGGCCATCAACAAGCATTGGAACCTTGCAGCCAAGTACGAGTTCAAGACCAAGATACGCATGAAGAACACCACCGATATGAACGAGTACACACAGACACTCGTCGATCCCTCCAACCCCAACTACAGTCACACCCTCGCGGCATATGCCGACGGCAAGAAAGTCGCCGACGACATACCCGGCTACCTGGCAATAGGTACACAGTACAGCCCTAAGGAGAACATCCGCATCGGCTTTGCATACCACTGGATGCAGGACGGCAGCGCCAACAAGGGAACTGCCGAGATAACCAACCCCGATGGCAGCAAGTCCATCGTTGACAAGCGCGACCTTATCGACCATGACACACACGAAGTCCTCGCCGGAGTCGAATGGATGTGTCACAAGCGCCTCACCATCTCCGCATCATGGCAGAAGACCATGTACGGAGTCAAGGATCAGTATATGAACGACATCAGCTTCTGCTGCTCCAGCAACTCACTCGGTTGCGGTATGCGCATCCATGCCAGCCGGCTCTTCAACATCGACCTCGGCTACATGCACACATTCTACCAGGATCGCACCGTCGTAACCCCCACGGCCGTAGGACCCAAGACAGACACCTACAACCGTCACAACGACGTGATTGGCGTAGGCCTCAACTTCGCCTGGTAATCTAGACAGACATACGACACCATGTCGGTCATTCCCCCAGAGCAAAAGCTTTGGGGGGATTTTTTTGTATCTCAGATATGATAGACATCTTTACCTCAAAGTACGACCTCATCCTTATAACCTCCCCAACTTTAGACCATTCGCAACATGGTATTTCTCAGGGAGTTTCAAGACTGTACGCATAGACTTCGCATTTCCTGTTGTGGCCTTACATTCTATGGGAATACATTTGCCTTTATAGCGCATAAGGAAATCAAGTTCCACGCCACCGTCTTTATGATAGAAATACAGCTTGCGACCCATCTTGCCAAAGATGTCTGCTATACAAAAAATCTTTACGCCACCTTTCGGGAGATACCCGAAAAAACGTCATTTAATCACCTGTAAACAGTTGAAAACTAATGGATTAATAATACTTGTCCTGTCCGCCTTGTATTCATCGCCTTCATTTCGACCACATTTCGACCACAT
>DFKL01000133.1 GCA_002373535.1 Prevotellaceae bacterium UBA3646
TTTGCCACAGATATAGTCGTATGCCGTATCGGCACCTTTTTCCAGATTGACAGATGCATATTCCAAAGTCTTGTTTGCAAACGAGTCGTCAAAGTACCGTGCCTGCGGTATTATATGTTCTATCTCTATTTCTTTAGTGAGGACTTTTTCCTGTGGGATGGGTTGGTTGGAATACAGAGTGTGGTATCCGTTGAATGCCAGTTCTTCATACAGACGCCAGCGTAGTATCTGGTTGCGCGTGGCATTTTGTATGCCGAATTCGTCTTTCAGCAGCTTACTGATACGTTTTGCTTCCTTCGTGTTCTCCTGTATTGCATCGCTCATCTTTCTACGCTCACTGGCATTTTTCTTCATCTCGCGTGCCATTTCCACGCGCACTTCATCCGGCTTGCCATATTCCCGTATGATGGCATTTACTACATTTGTCATCTGCGCCAGGACCTTGTCGACGACAGGATTGCGCAAGGAACCATTCCTATACTGGGGCAATTGGTCCGGCAGGACACGTCTGTCCCGTTCCTCGCGTGTCAGCGAGCGTGGACTGTGTCTGTAACCTGCTTTCTCGCATGCCTCGTCATATTTCATGCCTGCCGTCATGTGTGGCAGTATTTTGCGTATTGCCTTTGTGGAAAGGCTGCCGTAGTCGTTGACAAAGGAAATCTTCGACAGTATTTTTGCACACTCGTCATATTCGCCCATGCCGCACAGGTCACTGATGTTCTCTTTCAAGTTCTTTCCTTCGGACGAATACAGCAGATGCCACAGACGATACGATGGCTGCTGTTGGAATTCCTCACCTTCAAGGGTCGCATCGAAATCAAGTATCGCAGTATTGAAGCCCACTGTTTCAAATACACCACGTACGACTGCTTCGACATCCTTTGCTCTTGCCTTTTTGAGGTCTATCTCGTCGTGACCGGTTACTGGCAGCATTTTTACGAAGGCCTCGTACATTCTGGCGCGTGTGGTGTTGCCTGGCAGTACTTCGTAGTTAAGGTCATATTTGCGTGGTGTACTTACAATCAGTTTCAAGACCTCGTTCTTGGTCATCTTGTCTGACATGTTCAGCTGCGCAAATATGATTTCCTTCTCGTCCTGTGTCAGCGGACGCACAGTGTAGGCTCTCTTGTCAATCAGTTCCAGGTTGTTCAGTACCTGCCATATCCTGAACTCCTGATATATAGGTGATGATTTCGGGCACACCTTCAGACCTTCCACCACAGTAACCTCCTTGCCGTGTATGGTCTTCTTCTTCTCGTGGCGTTCAAACGTGCAGAAGTCAAGCGTTCCTTTTTGGCTTTTCAGAGGACGTTGGTAGAAAATGCAGCAATCTCGTATCTGTCTCTTCAGCTCCTCGGTCAATTCCGGGTGAAATTTACACTGTGTCTCCCAGATATGCTCGAATTCGTCCATGTAGTCCTCACGGTAGAATACTTTGCGCTTCAACGATGTGTGCGGATTGTCCTGTATTATGGACCATAGGTGTTGGCCGATTGTCTGATGCTTGAAATACAGTAGTTTGCTGCGGTCGCTTATTTCTCCCAGATAGCCGCTGGTATTGGAAATCTCAGTGTTTATCATCTGTATGACAGTGGCGAACTGTTCTTTGTCCAAGGGTGTCGTCACGGCCGATGCACGCCATTCGTACAATTTCTGCCTGTCTGGTTTCTTGATACCTTCCAATTGTAGAGCCTCGTCGAGAATCGCCCATGTTGCCTTGCCGTTTTTACCCAGCAGGTCATCCCAGATGTCAACAGTCAGTTGAGGAAAGGCAGGAACATGTGTATTCCATATCTTTTCCAGTTCTGACTTCAGGTCTGATGGGTAAAACTGCGGCACATATTTCTTGCCGTCAAGAAATTGCCTGTACACATATTGCCCTGGTGTAAGACCTTTGTCGTACAGTTCTCGGGCCAGCGTCATTCCGTCAATGGCCTCGCCTTCATCGGTAGCCTTCAGCTTCCTGTTGCTCTTGTAGCCTCGTTTTTTGTTTATGGCAAGCAGGATGCGTGACAGTTCTGCCAACGACACCTCCTCAGAAACTGCCTTTGCACGTAGTTGCAGCAGTTCGTATGTGCTTCCCTTGCCATCCTCACATAGTGGGGTGTCATTCTCAATCCAGCCTGCCGAGCGGAATATTTTCTTCAGTTCCTCGCGGCGCTGCTTGTATCTTTCGTTGTTAATCCTTGCCGACCTTGCATTCCTGCGTGCTGCACGTGTGCTCATGCTTATGCCGGCACAGAAGGCATCCTCTTTCTTTTGCTTGATATCTTTACCTTCGCTGTTCTTAAAATTGTCCAGTGGTACCAACCGTACTCCCATACGTATTATGGAAGATTTTTCTTCTGCAGATTCAGCTTCGTTTACGAGAGCCCATCCAATCGACGTCGTTCCCAGGTCAAGACCAAGAATCTTTTTCATATATTTTTTTCTTGTTATTTTTTGCGGTTTCAGATTAACTCCTTATCTTTGTCCCAGTTTTTAAGGCAATTCACAATAAGGATTATTCCGTTGTGAAGACATTCAGGGCGGGGGAACTCGCCCTTCTTTGTGCCTGATTTACTACAATATCAATTTTGCTGTATGCCGGCCGTCACGGATCAGGTAGATGCCATGCATGCGGCTGCGGCTGATGGCCGGCACGCGCTTTCCGTCTATGGTGAAGACATCTACGGGCCTGCCCGAGTCGGACAGGATAAACTTGCCGTCACGGACGACGAGATTGTCGGCCTTTATTTCCACGGTCTCGATGCCGTCGGGAATATTTTCGCTTACTTCGGCGTCAGCTATGACCACGGCATAGCGGCATCCGGCATCCGTAGTGTTTGTGCCGTCGCCCCAGTTCACGACCATCCAGTTGCGGGATGCCAGGGCCTGGTTTATCTGTGAATTGCCGTTCACTACGGCAAACAGACAGCTCATCTGGCCGCTTGTGGTCAGTTTCCATCCAGTGGAAGGAGATTTTGTGCCTGTCTTTACCTGCAGTGCAGGCTTTTGGACCACTCCTGGCTGCAAATATGATTTGTAGGCACGGTTTACGATGTCATAGTCTCCGTCGGGACGCAGGACAAACATCCATTGCGACGCCTGGCCGTCGGGACTCTCCGTTCCGTTTATTCCGGTGCTTTTCCCTGTGGCTGTGGCATAGCGGTTGTTCCTCTCGGGTGTGTATAGATGATAGTAGAAACAGGTGTCAGCACTGGTCAGCGGCATGCGCTTCTCGGCCAGCAGGGCAGACAGTCGCGCTGCTGTTTCGGACTGTGTCGTATAGACGTCGGTGGTCTCATACCGGCTGGCAGAAATGTCATATAGCTGCGGAGTACTCTTGTATCCGGTCTCAATACCTGTCTGGCCCTGTGTGGCACTACCGTTGGACGGCTCTATATATTTCCATCTCCTGGTGCGTAGGCCAAGGCTGCGTGCCTGGGACATCTCAACGACATATTCCCTGTCGTTTTCGTCCTCGCCGGTCCATGTTCCTACATGGCTCTGGCTGTCGTATGCCGCACCTGCCGGAATCTGGACACCTGCAATCTCGGCAAACGTAGCCAGGTTGTCAATGTGGGAGATCAGTGCACCGGAGGTCTTGCCGGACTTGATTCGTGCCGGCCAGTGTACGATAAACGGAACTGCCGTACCGGCCTCGAAGGCGCTGTACTTGCCGCCACGCCACGGTCCGCCGGGTTTGTGGGTGCCGACTTTCTCCTTGGCCTGGTCGATGTATCCGTCGTCCAGAACGGGTCCGTTGTCGCTCGTAATGACAAGCAGCGTGTTCTCTGCAAGTCCCAGTTTTTCCAGTGTTTGGTATATCTGGCCTACGGTATAGTCAAACTGCACGATTGCGTCACCGCGCAGTCCCATGGCATTCTTGTTCCTGAAACGGTCGTGTGGATAGCGTGGCACATGCACGTCGTTTGTACACAGATACATGAAAAACGGGTTGTCCTTGTTCTCCTCGATGAATTTAACCGAGTGTGCTATAATTGAGTCCGCAAGATTCTCGTCCTTCCACAGAGCCTTGCCGCCGCCCTTCATGTATCCGATGCGGCTTATGCCGTTCACTATGCTCTGGTTGTGACCGTGGCTCGGCTTCAGCTTAGTGAGCAGCTCGGGATTGCTTGCTCCCGTAGGCTCGCCGTCAAAGTTCTTCTGGTACGACACATACACGGGAGCATCGGGGTCATAGTTGGCAATCCTGCCGTTCTCTATAAACACACATGGTACGCGATCCGACGTGGCAGCCATCAGGTAATGATAGTCAAAGCCAAGGTCTTTGGGGGTGGCGTCCAACTCTCCGTTCCAGTCCTGCTGGCCGGTCTCAAGCCCAAGTCCCAGATGCCACTTGCCTATGGCGGCAGTCTTGTAGCCTGCGCTGTGGAACATGTCCGCCATCGTATACTGATGCGGCCGTATAATCATACCTGCATTGCCGGCAGCTATGTCTGTTCCGGGACGGCGGAAGCAATATTCTCCCGTCAGCAGCGAATAGCGCGATGGGGTGCTGGTAGATGCGACGGCATGGCAGTCCGTGAAGCGGACGCCGTTGGCTGCCAGGTTGTCTACATTGGGGGTCTCGACCATGGTGGCACCGTAGCAGGACAAGTCTCCGTAACCAAGGTCGTCGGCAACTAGCAGTATGACGTTGGGTCGGTCTGTGGTCTGTGCCAGCGCGCTGGCACATGCTCCAATACATGGCAGGAACATCAGTCTGGTCTTCATGGCAGGCAGTGGTTTATTGGGTATTTATAAAGATTCCTCGGCAAATATATAAAATAAATGAAATGATTCAAAATCATTTCGATTTCAAAGCAAAACATGTCTACATATTTGACCCTTACCCATCAGATGCACTTTAAGAATTGGCCTCAAGCGTAAAAGCAAAAGTTATTGAGAAATCTGTATCAGATTTTACAATGCAGGATATTGAATGAACAGAGCGGGAATCCACGCCAATATCTTCGGCCTCGGTTCCCGCTCTGCATCATAATTATCTATTTCTTTTTCTTACAAATTATATTATAATCCCACACAGGCATAGGAAGTATTTTGTTCTGTACAACCGTCTTGTATTGCGGCATGTGTTTGGGAATGTCACATTTAGATGATTGAACCCAGTAAAATGGTTGCTTCTTCGTAGTTAATTTGTTGATTTCTGGAGCTTTTGTCGCTAACCATATTTTCAACCATTGCAATTTCTTAACCATTCTCGAAACTTCACTGGTTATTGCAGAATGTACCTCGATATAGAATACTTCGCTGTCATAACAAAGTGCATAGTCCCAGCGGTTATCATCTGGGTATAATTTCGATGTTGTTTCATCAATATCCAAACTGCCACCTATTTTGTCAGAGTCTGGAACTTTTATTTTATCTGAGTATTTCCCAAAAGCATTGATACCTTCTTGATAACCTGATGCTACGTCTGCTGTTGCTTCTACGGCTTCTTTAAAAGTCAACTTTTGTTGCTGCTTACCTTTTCCCATGGTTAACCTTTCGTTAATCTGTATATTTATATACGGTGTCTGCAACTTTGGAAGAGAACTGAGACAAACCACCCCACTCAGAAATGGCACTATCTTCGCTTCCCGCATCTAATGAAGAAATATCTGTAGATGTGACTTTACCTGTTGCTGAACGCGAGAAATAATATGTAGATAACTGTTTGCCAAGCAAACCTTCAAAAATCTGTGAAGTTGCGGCATTTTTGCGAAGGTCAAACATCTCATAGAGTGCATCTTCTTTGTTGGAAGCTTCAGACTCCTTCACAATATTGAATGCCCATGCAAAATCCAATAATGTAGTTGAATGGGTTGATACTATCACCTTTAAACCATTATGGATTAGTTCAAGGATTTCCAATAACACAGCTTTGATGGCCTGTGGATGGAGTCCCATTTCGGGTTCTTCAATAACAACATATTTATAATTGTCCTTCTTGAATACTTGGGAGGCTGGACCTGAAAGGCAATAGAAAGCAATAAGTAATGGCATGAACTCCTTTTGACCTGCACTCCAAGTCATAAACGGGATACTCATGTCATCAATCTTCATCTTCATTTTCTTTTGACCAGAATTCTCCTCCATAACAATTTTGCCGCCATGGAAAATGTTTTCATCGAATGATTGTTTTAATGCATTTTTCAATCGATTACTCACAGGGAAAAGAGTTTCTGGGTCGCCCATTCCGCCTTGTATGTATATCCTTAGTGTCTCACTAAATGATTTCAAGACGTATGGAGTAGCCATATCAAACTCCATGAAATTCTTGGGTCGTCCATCTGCTATGCTCAATATGCGTTGAGCTGGTATGTAAAACATGGATTCTTTTGTCGGTACATTCCTTTTCAAAAGGGAATCAAGAGATATTGCTCGTCCGTTATATGTAATTTCTGTATCGGACTTAAATATCTTATTCATTCCATCGCCAAAGAATGTATCAAGAACCTTCTGAGGATTTTTCTTATCAATTATATAGTTGTATTTCCGTAAAGTAGATAACACAAATTCTTTATCTATGACATATTTAAGTAATTCCAAAAAAAGACTCTTACCACTGGCTTGAGGTCCTACTAAGAAAGTCAAATCTCCAAATTTCACTTCAACATTGCCGATTGGGCCGAAGTTCTTTATCTTCAATGATTTCATAATCCAAGATATTTTTCATTTTTAATGTGTGCAAAGGTAGCACAATTTCTTGAGACGAAAGAACAAAAGACGAAAAATCCCTCAAAAGTTTTGTAATCTCTATATTCTGTGTACCTTTGCCCCGACAATGAGCCATTGAAACAGGCTGGTGGCTCAGCGTCGGGAGTTCATTGACAAGCAAATCACGGCAGAATGAGGAAATGAGAA
>DFKL01000005.1 GCA_002373535.1 Prevotellaceae bacterium UBA3646
ACTTTTGTTTTCTTGAACCGATTCACTATCATAACAGTTCAAGACGGCAAAAGGTGACATCATGCTTTGTTTTTATGTCCATTTTTTGCAAATTTAGCAAAAACAACCGTATACTGGTACCATAACATGGGGGAGCGTGAAAGACAGATGTGCGCGGACCGGTTGGTTGCAGGGCAATAAAAGCCACGGTTTTCCGTTATTAAATAAAATAGACTGACTATGAACTGGATAGTATTGATCCTGGCAGGACTGTGTGAAGTCGGTTTCACCTACTGCCTGGGTAGGACTAAGGGAGTAAGCGGCACGGAGTGGTGGACATGGATTGCCGTGTTTGGCATCCTGTATGTGCTGAGTGCCGCACTGCTTGCAAAGGCAACGCAGACGATTCCTCTGGGTACGGCATACCCTGTGTGGACCGGCATAGGAGCCGTGGGAGCCGTGCTGGTAGGAATACTCGTCTTCCGCGAACCCGCTACGTTTTGGAGGCTGTTGTTCCTGACTACGCTTATTGGATCTATAATAGGACTGAAATCGCTTTCGTGAGCAGGGTTGCAGCAAGCCGCATTGAATTAAAAGAACAGAAACGGCATTATGACTATACAGGAATTGGCGTTATCAAGAAACAATCCTGAGCGGAACGAGATGATCAAAAGGTTCAGGGAATATATGGCGTCGGGTAAGCCAGTGGCCGACGGCTCGGACATACACATGATGTTTCACATGTTTTCGCAAGAGGCTCTGAGAATTACGGCCGAGATTAACGGCAAGTACCATACGCCAGATGAGTTGCATACACTGCTGGAATTGCTATGGGAACGCGAGGTGCCTGAGAGCGTCGGTATGTTTCCTCCGTTCCATACGGACTGTGGCAAGAACACTGTCGTGGGCGAACGTGTATTCATCAACATGGGGTGCAAGTTCCAGGACCAAGGCGGTATAGCCATCGACGAGGGTGCGCTGATAGGACATAACGTAGTATTGGCTACAATAAACCACGACCCGAATCCTGCCAGGCGCGGGAGCATGACGTGCGCTCCGATTCACATTGGCAAAAATGTATGGATAGGTGCTAACGCAACTGTCCTGGCGGGTGTGAGCATAGGCAACGGTGCAATTGTAGCTGCCGGCGCAGTGGTGACCAAGGATGTAGAGGAGAACACAGTAGTGGGCGGTGTTCCGGCAAAGGTCATCAGGAAGATTGTGGTATAGGGAAGGGGAAAATGTCAGACAGGCCTGCACTGCCGCAAGGAGGTACATGGTCTGCCTGACGGATGGGTGTCTATAGTTTCATCACGCGCTTCAACTCAAGGTTCTCGTATCCCTCCGGGCAGTGTGTGGAGAGGTATACTGTCGGATTCTCGCTGACAAACTGACGTACGCGGTCCAGTGTCTGTCGGGCTGCCGCCTGATCCTCGAATACTATACTGAGCTTGTTTGCCTTGAGGGCTGCGTCGCAATAGGTGACGTCGCCGTGGAACATATAGAAGAGGTCACCATCCTCGGCTATGACGATGCTGTTGCCGTTGGTGTGTCCACGTGCCTCGATAAACCAGATACCGTCGGCCACCTGCTGGGCATTGGGAAAGTTCTTGTATGCCTGTCCATACTGGGCGCGGACGATATTGTCTCCATCGAGTTTCATGGCATCGGCATCCTGGGGTGCTATATATACCTTGGCATTGGGGAAATTGCCAATGCAGTCGGTATGGTCGGGGTGCTTATGAGTGATGAGTATCTTGGTGACCTGTCCGGGATTGTATCCGAGTGCCGCAAATGCATCCATGTAGTCAGCTACCTTGTCTCCCATATAGAGTGGTGCGCCAGCCTTTCTGGCGGGTGCGTCAAAACCAGCACGGAAGCCTGTGTCGACAAGTATCACTTCGTTGCCTGTGTCTATGAGAAAGTTCTGCAGGCTGCTGCGATAGTTGATCTGTTCGTCAAACTGGCTTTTGCCTTCCTCGCCTCCGAAGGCAAACGGCTGGTTCATAAAACCGCCGTCAAACATACGTATTGCCTTAATTTCCATAATAAGTAAGTAATTATTATTTAGTTATTTGAATATATAGAATTAATCCAATCCTCCAATTCTGTTCTTGTGACACGGTTCAGCAGTCTGCCTTCATACCATCTGATGTCGGGATAGGCTGACTTGAGATCCTGGCATGCCTTACGTATACCGCTGCCGCCGGAGGTTGCAAACGGCACGACAGTCTTGCCTGTGAAGTCGTACGACTCGATGAAGGTATTGACTATTGTCGGGCATGTGTACCACCAAATCGGGAAGCCGACGTAGATGGTGTCGTAGTCAGAGACACCGGCCAGCTTGTCTGTGATTGCCGGCCGTGAAGAGCGATCCTGCATCTCCACGGACGAGCGGCTGTTCTTGTCATGCCAGTCGAGGTCGGCTTCCGTGTAGGGCCGTGCCGGCTTGATTTCGTGCAGGGTTCCGCCAGTCACTTCGGAGAGCTGACGTGCAACGCCCTCCGTAACTCCCGTTGCAGAGAAATATGCGACCAGGACCTTGCCTCCAGGTTTGCCATTCTGAGAGTTGGCATCAAGACTGAAAGCCAAAAGTGCTGTCATGATGATAAGTATTCCTTTCATTATAGTTTGTTTGTATTCTTAATTTAAGTAGCAACAAATAAATTACTGGATGAAAACGTATTATCGGATAAAGTGCATCGGGGTCCACGGTTCGCGTGCCGGGTAGTCTGGTGTTTCGCCTGAGTGTATCTTGGAAAGCATCCATGCCATGTTGGTGGCAAGCGTACGCATGGTCTGCATACCTTCGGTGTCAAGGGACGCCTCTCCCTCCTCGCGACCGTATACTATATTCCAGTACTGTGAGGAGACGA
>DFKL01000036.1 GCA_002373535.1 Prevotellaceae bacterium UBA3646
TGTCTAGAACAAAGCGCGTGATATACGCCTTCTTAATATATTTTGGTTCCCGCGCCGCATGCGGAACGCTTTCCGCATGGCTCCCTGTGGCTTTAATGCCACCTCTCGGCGTGAGCTGATACAAAAATAAGGATTTTATTTATAACCTACAATAAAATGTTGAAAAAAGTGAGTTTAGGGAGCAACCGCGTTATGGATAAAAGTGGATAAGGCTACGGTTCAAAGGTGATTGGACAGCATCGTGGCATGTGAATCCACTCCTCAGAGCCTAATATTTCTGGCTCAGCCTTCATTTATTTGAGCAGTTCCGCTATCTTTGCTTCTAATTCCTGACCGCGCAATTCCTTGGCTATGATATTGCCTTTTGCATCAAACAGTACGGTGTATGGGATATAGCGTACATTGTATATCATTCCTGCTGTCTGGTCTGTTCCATTGTTGTGGTTGGTTTGTGGCCATGTCATTTCCAATTGCCTTACTGCAGCCTTCCATGACTCGGAATCGTCGTCTACGCTGATACCTACTATTTGCAGACCTTTATCCTTGTATGCTTCGTAGATTCTCTTGACGTTTGGCATCTCTGCACGGCATGGTCCGCACCAGCTGGCCCAAAAGTCCACGAGCACGTATTTTGCTCCGTTGCCAAAGTAATTGCTGATATTGACAGTTCCGCCGTTGATGTCCGTCAGGACAGCATCCTGAAATTCTTTGGACATGCCTGTAGGCTTGTCTGCTGCAATCTCTTTTTGTTCCTGTGACTGGTCTCCTGATTTAGCTTGACAACTGGTGAACATAACCATTGCCATAGCGAGTAGCATAAACTGTTTCATATTATTTTTTCTTGAGTAGTGCAAATACATCCTTTTCCTTCATCTCTGTCTGCTCGAAGGTGTCCTTGTCACATTTGATGTAATGTGTACGCAGTGCCCTGTCATCGAGTCCGAGCAGGCCTGTGAAGTCATGTCCTGTCCCACGTACAATATATTCCTCGTTTAGGACAAATACCCAGTAGTCCTCGTCTTCGTAGGCTATCGTATATTTCATGCTGAACGAGCCCGTGCCGAGCGTAAGGTATTTGACATCGTTGTATTTGGGATCGCTGCTGCTGATACGGAAGTAGGCCACCTGTGGCAGATTGCCCATGTCAATAATCAGGAAGCAGCGTGAAGGAATGAACCAGAACAGTCCGCGGTTGATGTCTGTAATCATCATCTCGTGGTCTGTGGTATTCTGTATCATGAACTCACTGTTGTATGGCATGTTATAGCCGTTCTCGATATCGGACATCATCAGGATATCCTGTACGTTTTGCTTCAGCTTGCACCATTGTGGCATTGTCGATATGCTCTCGACAAAACTCTTGTCATGCTGTACAATGCCTCTGATTCCGGTAAATCTGCTGATACAATCGTGCCATGGCGCAAGACAGTTGTCTTTCTTTTCGTTGCTAACAGTGTTGTCCCAGTCCTGATGACGGACTCGTACTATGACACTGCCGTCGCCAGAGGCACTTTCCAGCAACATGCTACGGTTTTCGTGATACAGTGTATCCTTGTCAGACATCCAGCATGCAAAGCTGCGGTATGTCGGTATCACTCCGCTCTTGGCATTGGCGCCTGTGCATACAAAGATTAGCACAAGGCACAAGATATAAGACTTATTCATTAGTTTCATACGTTGCATAACAATCATTACACTGGCTCAAAGTTATATATAATTACCGAAATTGCAAAATAACAAATTCTAAATTACCTTTACTTCAATCCTTTTTAACATTAAAACTTTGTACGTTTGTGTCAGAAATCATATTTTTGTAAAAAAATTATCTGTGGCATGAAATATTATTTCGTACTTATATCTATGCTGGTGGTGGGATGCCTTGGTGTGTCTGCGCAGTCATTAATCGTAAGTGGCAGCGTCGCTGGTCCGGATGGACCGGTCAGTGATGCCTGGGTCGCCGAGGTTGACGTAAACAACCGCACGCTTAATTCGGCTTGTACGGACACTCAGGGATTGTTTACCCTGAAGGTCAAAGGCGGCAGGACTTACTTGCGTATTACAGCTCCAGGTATGCAGCGCATTACGCAAAAGATAGGCAGCAAGCGTAGTTTCAAGGTCGTGATGGAAAAGGCGCCAGAGGTCGACCTTACGGATCGTTTCAGCCGTGCCAATGTCGAGACGACGAAGCTGTTGTATGGTATAAGCCAGATGCACCGTATCAGTCAATGGACTTGGCTCGAGCAGGTTAACGATACTCTTTTTGCCATATCCGTACCAGTGCGTGTCAGTAGCGGCGTTGAGGAGTATCCTGCCGGACGCCAGATGCAGATATTGGACGGCCGTGGTGCAATAATGGTGACGTGCAGCAATATGTTTACCGAGATCGCTTATGAGGGAACGCCAGACACTTACGAGGCGCATGTACAGGTCAAGAGCAACAATGGCAATATCAACAGCACACTGTCCGGCGATGTCGACAGAGACTATTTTTGCTATCCCCGTTTTCTCATCAGCAAGACCGACATCGAGTACGTCATTGACCATGCAGATGACATTTCGCGCTTTGCCGTTGATACGTCACGAGGCAACAACTACTGGATTCTGTATCCGGACAGGCAGTTCGGTCCAGAACTCCAGAAGATGGTCAACAAACTGATGAAATAGCTTTCGGCCAGACTCCGGTTATTTGTGCGTCTTATAGTATTCGTACGCTTTGGCTACATGTGCCTTTATGGCATTGCTGGTCATCGTTGCACCTGTTACACCGTTTACCTTGGCATGGTCGCGAAACTTGATGCCGGTGTAGCTTGGCAGCATCTTCTGGCGGACACGTGCGAAGTATTGGGGGGATTCCATATTACGTAGTGCCTCGACGCTGACGATCTTTCCTTTCTTGACACTTACTATAAGCGGTGTCGTGCCACGGTAGCCTGCAGTATTGCATAGTGTGGTGGTGTTGATGGTGTATGTCCCGTTTTTCTTGCTCATAACCTTGTCGTCTGCGTTTTGGGCAAGAACAGGAAGCGTAATCATCAAAAATAAAGTTGTAATATATCTCATTGCCTGATTGTTTTTTTTGACTGTTGTCTATAAATTGTTCTTTTTTTTCCAATCGAGGACGAACTGTGGCAGTTCGAGCATCAGATTGCCGTCAGGATCGATGAACAGTTGTGTAGTCTCGCCTTCGCAGCACAGTACGTTGTCACGTTTGCGGTAGACCTGATACTTGTAGTCGAGACGGGCACCGCGCCTGGGTACGTATGTGGTATGTATTACTGCTACGTCACCCATCTGCAGGCTGGCATAGTGCCGTGTGTGTACGTCGTATATGGGGGCATATATGCCAGTGTCCTGCATCACGTCATATCCTATACCCGGATAGTGTCGGCCAAAGCTTTCACGTCCGTCCTCGAAGTATATCACGTAGTTCCCGTGCCAGACGATGTGCATCGAGTCAATCTCGCTGAACTTGACCGGAACTTCGCAAATATCGGTTAATGTCATTAAGCTGAAGGAGTATTGCGTAGTTTAGTGGCCGTAGCTTAGGTGTACAGTCCGCCATTGATAGAGATTACGTTGCCTGTTATATATCCTGCTTCCGGACTGCACAGGAATGCGACACATTCGGCAACCTCCTCGGGGCGTCCGAAACGGTTGGCGGGAATTGTCTTCTTGAGCGCAGCCTCGTCGAGTCCCTCGACCATGTCAGTCTTTATGAAGCCTGGTGCAATAGCATTGCAGGTTATATTCTTTTTGGCGACTTCCTTGGCAAGTGCCTTCGTGGCTGCGATGAGGCCACCCTTGGCTGCGCTGTAGTTGGTCTGCCCCTGCATGCCCATGATTCCGCTGACGCTTGCCATGTTGATGATCCTTCCGAATTTGTGGAACTGCATCGGCATGAGCAGTGGCTGTGTTACGTTGTAGAATCCGCCGAGTGTGACATTGAGGACGCTGGTCCAGTCTTCGGCTGGCATAAGCCCCATGATGTTATCCTTGCGTATGCCGGCATTGTTTACCAGTATCTCTATGTATTCGTCGTTTGCTTCGTGTGCCGACTGCCAGGCCTCAATGGCAGCAAGTGCTGCCTGGGCGTCCGATACGTCGAACTGCATGAGCTCACCGTCTGTGCCAGCCTGTCGTACCTGTTGCAATGTCTCTTCTGCAGCCGCTGTATTGCCTGCATAGTTGATTATCACGTTGTAGCCCATCTGTGCGAGCTTGACACATACTGCGCGGCCTATGCCACGGCTGCCGCCTGTTACTAATGCGTATTTTGCCATAGTGTGTTAGTTTTTCAATATATAAAAGATGTCTTATTCTGTCTGTTTATCAGAAACTGGCCTGGAAAGCAAATCTCAGGCCCCATTTCTGTGTCTTCGGTGCACCGTTGCTTCCGTCGTTGATATAGGTAAGACGATGGAAATAGTCTACGCTGAAGAACTTGAAGATATTGTGTATTCCAAAACTTACCTCAATATACGGTTTCCAGCTGTTCATGATCTGTGTCGTCGTCGTATAGCGTCTCTCGCCCACGGAGTATCCGGGATAGTTGTCTCCGGCTTTGACAGTCTGCCATTCGCCAGGAAAACGATACAGGTAGTCGTAGCCTGGCGCAGCCTTCATTGCATCCCAGTTGACTCCGCTGTCTGGATTGCCAGGCTCGTTGTAGAACTTGAAATATTTTTCATTGTTCGGATCAAAGCATAGCGGGTTGTTCTTGTCCGTCAGGTATCCCCACATCATGTTGATGCCTATTGCCTCGCGCCACTTGAGTTTCTTCAGGCCAGGAATGCGGTTGAAGATCTTTCCGTTCAGATCCCATCGCCACATAGTGGTGAATGTACGGTCGTTGAGGAATTCAAGATTGCGTATAAGGGAGAATGTGTTGTCGCTCTTGACGAATGAAAGGTTTGCACGTGGTATGCACAGGAGCTGGAACGGTACCTGGTTCCACTGGAAACTGGCATTGTTGAACATGTCGATGCTGCCCCACGACTTGAGCCAGAAGCGTTTCTTCAACGTAAATTCTGTGTAGTTGAATGCATGGCTTGAGCCACCGTCCAGAGAGTATAGTCCCACTGTGTGCTGGAATCCGTAGATCGGCGCCTCGCGATTGGCCAGGAAGCGTTTAGTCTTTGTGTTTATTATCTTTACTCCAGGCTGGTACTCTGCTCCGATACTGAGGTCTACGTAACGGTTTTCTCGTGAGCGTATAATATTGTCAGTCGGTACCCATGCTCCGATGTCTTTGTGTGCGGCGCGTGTCCTGGCCTCGGCTTCATCCCAGTCACGGAGTGTGTTGAAGTATAGGTCGCCGGCTCCTGTATTTGTTTCGTGGTTGAGTATTGTATTCAGTCGCAAACCGTTGTTGAACTCCCAGTCGTACTTCAGTCGTACCTGTTGGAAATAGCTTTGGTAGTGTGTCTTGTGCCACGTTAATGCCATGAAGGCATTATCCTTGTCGAATTGCAGATATTTGTCTGCAGGACTCTGGATATCATTGGTGTATGATAGCGTGAGTGTCCGTATCGGGAAGGATAATACCTGCTTTTCTTTCTCGTTGAACGAGTATGTCACCTCGGCATGTCCTTTGACTTTCTTGTCCTTGAAGCCATATTTGACCCACCCCTTCAGGAACCAGTGCTTGTTGAACGCACCAGTAGTCTCGGCTCCAAGTCGGATGCGGAATCCTTCTACCCAGCTGGTTCCCAACATGGAGAAGAACGGTCCAATGATAACCTTACTGGGCTTGTTGGGGTTTGCACTTGTTTCGAGATAGTTGTCCAGGATAATGCGAAGGCCGTAGATAGCCGCCTTGACTGCAGGACGATCGACAAACTTCTTCTTCATCTCTGCGACGTTAGCCTGTGCATGTGTCAGCGTATCCGGCCTGTTCTCGCTCCAGTATGCAGCGTCACGGTTCTTGGCCCCCTTCTCGTATTTCTCTTCACCGATGAATTCAATGTCCTCGTCTGCAATCGGAGCAAAGTTCCAGTTGCTGTACCTGACGTTATAGTCGACAAAGATCTTGTTCAGGTATGATGTCAGCTTTAGCTGAAGCATCATCCTGTTCTTGCTACATATCTGCTCTCCCGACGGCAACGAGACGTATTCCTGATCTACATCCATACCCTTGATGAAGTTGATGTTGCTGACTACGGGAACACCGAACGATGCACGTTTCAGACGCCATGTGCTGTCTGCAAGTATGTACAGATAGCCGCTGAATCCGATGTCATGTCTGTTGGCAGGAGAGAAACTCAGCTTGAAGCACTTCTGACCATCCAGGTATATGCTGTCGTCTATTGCATAGTGATAGAAGCGTATCGCAGCCTGTCCGCCTATCGGGCTGATGAAGTTATGTTCCAGCAGGACTACCTCGTCCTTGTAGATGTCTACGTCCTTGAGGTTGTCCTTGAACTTGGTCTCAAGGAACTCACCTGCCGTGAGTACGTCCAGAAGACTTTCGGCATGATAGCCGTGAACGATAGTCTTGTTCTTGTCGTCACTCTTACGATACAGTTCTGTGGTGCGTTTCTCCTCTATGGAAATCGGGACGATAGTCTTTTCTATGTCAGGACAGTATTCGGCATAGTCCTTCAGGAATTTCTTCTTCTTGATCTTCTCGTCTACCTCTGCTGTATCATTGTATTCGTTGAGTGCCAACATAGTACGCGAGTACTTTTCGTATGTGACATAGTCGTTCTGACGCATGTCTGCGCTCTTGCGGGCGGCAATTACTTTCTGCATCATCTCGACGGCGGGATTGCCCTTGCGCTTGTATTTTTTACGTTTTACCTCGACTACGACCTCAGTCATATCCATGCTCTCGCTCTTGAGACGTATGTTGACAGGTCTGTTGACCTTGACAGTAACCTTCTGGTCGTTGAAGCCGAAGCAATGGAAGACAAGAGTCCCTTGGCGGAATCGTATTCTATATTGCCCGCTTTCGCCTACACGTACCTTGACGGCAGGATTTTCCTGATACCATACGGTAGCGCCTACCAATGGGAGTCCATCGTCGTCAGCCACCACCTTACCTGTCATGTATTGCGCATATGCCGGCACTAAAATAATGACGGATATAAAAAACAGAAGTAATCTCTTGTTCATCTTTCTTTTTCCTTGTATATTCCTACTATTCGCCGGTTATACCCCTGAGTGTCTGCCATGCAGTCATGGTTACGCCGTGCAGTCCGTGCAACATCAGACTTTGTCCTGTCATGAACAAGTTATGTACGGGTGTACGCGCGCTGACGATGGTCATCATCGGATTCTGATAGTCCTTGCGGAATCCAAATGCACTGCCCTGTGGTGTGGCATTGTAGTCTCGGTATGTGAGAGGTGTACTGCTATAAGTATTTTCAATTGCTCCTTCCAGCCCTGGTATGACCGTGGCAGCCATGCTGATGCACTGTCTGGCAACCGATTGCTTCATCTGCTTGTATTCTTCCGTACGACGGAACACATGGCTGTCTTCCCATTTCCTAACCGCATTCCAGGACATAGGTGTCAATATGTCGATGCATGTAGCGTATTCGTCAACGACATCTGCCAGCGGACAGCTTATCATTATCCCGTTGACTGTATAGTCGTCTCCGACAGCGTTGTCCCATACGCTATGCCGGCCGGTAACCATGATGTTGCGGTTGAAATATTTGATAGTTCCAGGTTTGATCTGTAAATGCAGGGAGAACATTCCTGTCGTGTTCTCCTGTGAATCCATACGACGCCTGAAGATCTTCTTTACGATACGGCTGTCCCTGACAAGGTGCATGGTGACAGCCGGATGTGCATCGCTTACGAATATGTCGGCATTGTAGCTTGTGCCGTCCAGACATGTCGCAGCAGCAATCTTGCCGTCAACCTCGGTCAGCTCCGTTACTTCCTTGCCTGTAAGTATCTGACCTCCATGCAGCAGGATTTGACGTGCGAGACGCTCTACCAGCATATTTCCATCTCCGTCCAGGCGCCAGCTGCTCTCGACAAAAGGTGTGGTACCGTGTACAAAAGTAAAGAGGGGAAGCGTCGTCTTGCGCAATTCCATCTTGCACATTGCTGGAGCCGAGAGAACTTCTATCAGCTCAGGATCGGTAATTATGCTGCTCAGGTAGTCCCACGCACAGGTCTTCTGCATCCATTCCTCGTCCGTACACGTCATCAGCTGGCGAAACTTTTCAATCCCCTTCTCCTGTCTGGGGAAATATTGATGCATGGCATGGATGAAACGGTCTATGCCTTGTGGCCACATATAAGTGCCTTGAGGGGTATGTATTTCCTCAAAAGCATCGATGTCCATGCGTTTCCATGGGAGCTCCATGAGACCGAGCCTGCCGAACCGGCTGTTGAGAGCTCCTCCTTCGTGCAAGCCTCCCACATAGTGCAGGCCGGTATCCAGACTCAGTGTGCCACGGCGATAGCTTTGCATACAGCCGCCAATCTGTCTTTGTCTCTCCAAGACGACGACTTGATGGCCACGCTCAGCGAGCATCAGGGCTACCTCGAGGCCTCCGAGCCCGCTTCCTATGATTATCGCCTTACCCACTGTCAATGTCTATTTTACGACACCCTTCAGAGTCATATACGTCTGTTCTCCGTCTGCAATCTGTCCCTGAATCTGCAAGGTACCGTCTTTCTCCGTGAGCGAGACAGTCACGTCTACTTCCGGACATACCACGGGCGTTGCCAGTGCAGTAAGCCTGCATTGTCTGATACTCTCGTACCGTAACTGTCGTCCCACCATTAGTGAGGCACATTCCTTGATGGTCTCCATGTTGCAAACTCCTGGACATACGGGGTCGCCGGGGAAATGCCCCTTGTATACTTCGCAGTCCGATATAATCTGTACGTGGAAGACACCACGCATGTCATTGTCCAGTTTCCTGTCTGTTATCCGGAAGAATTTATTTTCTAACAACATAGCTAATCCTCGCGAACAAAAATCTTCATTTGGGTCTCTGCAATAACCTCGCCGGACACGCATGTCGTTCCGCTGATTATTGTCACACCCTGTACCTCCGGTCCCATCGTAATCATGGTAGTGAGTTCTTCTCCGGCTCGTGGGCGACGTACAAGGTGAAAATTCTTTACTTCACCAATATAGCCGACCGGAGGCTCTGTAGCGCCGGCTTCGACGGCACGCAGGCCGGCAAAGGCCGATGCACTCTGGGCAATATGCTCAATCACGCCCGGCTCTGCAATCATTCCGTCCGGCTCCATGAAAAAATTGTCCTGACGTATAGTCAGCCGGCATGTGCATACATCCCCTTCTACGGCCAGCACCTCGTCCACCATTACGATGGGCGGGCGCTGGGGTATAAGGTTCTCAATCTTATTGATGGCTCTCGATGTAGTCATACAAGTCGTTGAATGTCTTGACATTTGGCAGGTCAGTATTAGGAATCTTAACCTTGAAGGTATACTGAACGACAGCTACCAGGTCAACAAGGCTGAGGCTGTCCAGTTCCAGTGTGTCATAGATTACGGCATCAGGAGTAATGACGTCCTTCTCTACCTCGAATTCCTCGCTAAGTGTGTCTGCTACTTTCTCAATAATCTCTTCTCTTGTCATAACAATAAGTTTAGAATGGTTTGTAAATATGTAATTTCGTTTGTCTATATGTCAGTCAATATTCTTTACAATAAGTGTGCTGTTTGTTCCGCCGAACCCGAAACTGTTGCTCAGGAACATGTCGAAATGTGTCTCGATAGTCTCTGGTATTACGTTTACGCAAGCAGTCTCTTCGTCTGGTTCTTCGAAGTTCAGGTTGCCTGCAATAAAGCCTCCCTTCATCATCAGCATCGAGTAGATACATTCTGCGGCACCGGCAGCCCACATCTCGTGGCCTGTCTGGCTCTTGGTAGATGTGACGGGAACAGCATAGTCTCCGAAAATCTGCTTTATTGCCATTGCTTCTCGGCCGTCGCCTGCATGGGTGGATGTCGCATGTGCATTGACATAGCCAATGTCTGCCGGATTGATGTTGCCGTTCTTTACGGCGAGCTCCAGGGAACGTGCCGGACCGGCAACGTTGGGAGTGCTGATATGGTCACCGTTACCGCTGAATCCCCACCCTACTATTTCTGCAAGGATTGGAGCTCCGCGCCTTACTGCATGTTCGTAGCTTTCCAGGATTACCGTCGCTGCGCCGCCGCCAGGTACCAGACCGTCGCGGTTCTTGTCAAACGGACGGCATGCTTTTGACGGATCGTCCTCACGCGTGCTGAATGCCTGTATACCATCGAAGCTTGCGACCACATAGGGATTGTTCTCCTGGGCTCCGCCAGTGATGATACAGTCGCTCAGTCCGTTCTTGATCAGGAGATATGCGTTACCTATTGCCAGTGAAGAGCTTGCACATGCCGCTGAACTGGTAAGGTTTATGCCACGCAGACGAAACAGGCATGCAAGGTTCATGGTGATGGTGCTGTTCATACTCTGGAATATGGCACCGCTGCCACATGCACTGGTGTCCTTGAACTCACGGAAGCGGTCCAAGGCGTTCATCGTAGACTCGGCAGCACTGTCGTTTCCATATATTATGCCGACCTCGTGACTGTCAATATAGTCTTGGTCAAGACCTGCGTTCTGCAAGGCCTGCTCCGTAGCGGCATAGGCATACATTGCCTCCTCAGGCATGAACTGACGCTGTGTACGGCTGATTTTCTTTTTCAGGTCAGGCATAGGCACGTGTGTGCACAGACCACTGCGGTAGCCCATGTCCTTACGTTCCTGCGAGAAAATGATTCCGCTCTTGCCATCATACAGCGCCTGACGGACATCTTCCAGGGTCTGGCCCAGACAGGACCATATTCCCATGCCTGTAATTACAACTCTGTTTTCCATATCAAAATTATTAGTTTTTCTTGATTAAAATGCGATTATAATAAATTTGCACGCTTATAGCTTTTTGCAGTAGCAGCGGCGGCGCTTCAGAGTCTCGGGATTCAACGGCTTCCACTGGCTCAGTTCCTTGACGTTGTCTTCGAGCTGAGGTCCGGTCTCTGCCCATCGGTAGCCCTTTCGGTTGTAGATGGGTATGAGGTCTTCAAAGATCAGCGCATTCACTCCCAATCCCTGCATGTCCGGACGTACGGCAATCAGCATCATGTTGACAGTATCCTCGTGCTTGAACTTGATTGCCTTGAGCATGTACCACCACCCGAGCGGGAACAGACGTCCCTTGCTCTTTCGCATTGCATTGCTCAGGCTACCCATCGTAACTGCTGCCGCGACGACTTCGCCTTTGTCGTTTTCTACCACGGGAATCAGGTCCATGTCTGCAATGGGCAGGTACATGTCTACGAAATAGTCTATCTGTTTGTCGCTGAATGCAGAGTAACCGAACAGAGGAGCATATGCCTCGTTCATAAGGTGGAATATCTTGCGACCGTACCCGTTCTTGATTTCCTTAAATGTCAGTTTGCGTACATGCAGCCCGTACATTTCCCTGCTCAGTGATGCTACACGTGCATAGCGTTTAGGAACCTCGGCAGGTATCCCGACTCGTATCTGAACCCAGTCTGCAACTTTTTCAAACCCAAGTCGCTCCATGTGCCGGGGATAATAGTCATAGTTGTATATCTCTATCATGGAGCTGTCCCTGTCATAGTCTTCAAGTAGCATGCCCTCCTTGTCAAAATCGGTGATGCCCAAAGGACCTTGGATCTCTGTCATCATGTGCTCGCGTCCCCATTCCATGACCGCGTCAAACAGTGCCTTGCTCACTTCTATGTCATCAATTACGTCAAAATAGCCGAAACGTACAACCTTGGTGTTCCACTTTTTGTTCGCACGGCTGTTTATAATGCCGGTGATGCGACCTGCGGTAATTCCGTCACGCTGCGCTATGAAGGCCTGGACTTCGGTGAATGAGAGGCCGTGGTTCTTTTCTGGATTGAAACTGTTCCTGACATCATTCTCCATATCCGGAACATACTGAGTACAATCCTTGTACAGTTCCAGCGGAAAGCGGACGAACTCATCCAGATCCTTTCGTGTAGAAACTTTCTTTACCAGAATACTTCCCATGATATCTTAGACATTTGTTTCTCTGTTAGGAAAAGTGTCTTGCTTTTAATTTACAGGCGCAAAAATACATAATATATTTTACATACGCAAATTTTCATGCAAAAATGGTGCGCTCTGCATGGTCTTTGCAAATACGAGGGTACAATTTGTCTCAAAATATATTTTTTAGTCGCTATAAATATTTAACTTTGTCCCCGTCATGATTACAAAAAAACAAATAAAACTGATTCACAGCCTGGGGCTGCGCAAGTATCGCCTGCGTGAAAAGCTGTATGTTGCAGAGGGGCCTAAGCTGGTTGGCGAACTGCTCGACGCTGGGTATAGTCCGGCAGCGATTTTTGCTACTAATGACTGGAAGTCTCGGCATCGTAAAGTCTTTGAAGAGGATAGTGTCATTAATGTATTAGATGACAGTGAGTTATCCTCTGCCTCGCTGCAACAGCATCCGAGTCAGGTCCTGGCGCTTTTCCCTATCATGGAACATGTGCTGCCGGATGACTTGGGGACAGGTCATCTGGTACTTGCGCTGGACGGGATCCAGGACCCCGGAAATATGGGTACAATATGTCGTATCGCCGACTGGTTTGGAATAGAGGATATCGTTTGCAGCAACGAAACTGCAGATGTGTACAATCCGAAGGCCGTTCAGGCGACGATGGGCGCCATAGCGCGTGTCAGGGTCCATTATTGTGATTTGGCGGACTGCCTGGCCAATGCACGTGACCATGGTGTTCCCGTGTACGGGACGTTGCTTGACGGCGGCAATATATATGACTCAGAACTAAGCATGAACGGCATCATCGTCATGGGTAACGAGGGTAACGGCATATCTGGACCTGTCCGTTCTTGTGTTACGCAACGTCTGCTGATACCTAATTATCCGACAGGACGAATTACGACCGAAAGCCTCAATGTGGCCATAGCTACGGCAATTACTGTGGCCGAGTTCCGCAGGCGTCGGGTATGATATGATAGAATTATCTTGTCATAAGACAAATAATTTGATCAATTGTTTTGTCGTTTGGCAACATTGTGCTAATTTTGTGAGCGTGTTTTTGAATAATTCGGTTCTATAAATACTAACTAAATCACTATTATTTATGAGAAAATCTTTACTTTCATTAATTCTGACTCTGCTGAGCGGTCTTGCCTTTGCCCAGACAGAGTTGAAAATCACCTTTCCAATGACAGGCCAGACATCTGTCGGCGGATACAAGACTACATGGACTGGCAAGGATGCCAACGGTGACACATGGTCATTTGTCAATTTTAACAATAATTCCAACAAATGGTCACTCATCAAATGTGGCTGGAAGACTGATGCCACGGTATCCGAGATTACCTCTCCGGTAATCGCCGAGGCTGTCACCGAGTATGCCATAACCGTAGATGCCACGTCATCCGTCACAAGTTGTAAGCTGGAGGTACTTTCCGGAACAGATGTCGTTGAGTCTAAGGACGTCACGTTGGCAGCAGGTACGGTGAAGGTCGCGCTTGCCGGCACCAAGAATGCTGCTTACCATCTGGTGATTGAGAATGCAAAGACAACGGCAAACGGCACTACCGTCATTTCTGCGCTGACTCTTACCAAGGCTGCTTCCGAGGGTACTGCTACAAGGCCGGGCCTGACAGAAGGCGGCGTGTTCACCACGAAGCCTTATGTAGTTACGATTACCAACAACGAGGCTGGAGCAACTGTCTACTACACGACAGACGGTACAGAGCCTACAACCGGCAGTGCCAGCTTTACAGGCTCGAGCCATGAGGTTGAGATTAACGGAACTACGACAATCAAGGCAATGGCTGTGGTGGCAGGCAAGTCAAACAGTGCCGTATCCACGGAAACGTATACATACGAGGATCCTATTGCCAACACAAAAGAGACCGCATACACCACAGAGCAGGCAAAGGCCCTGATTGATGCCAACAGCGCGCAGCTGGCTTCTGTCAAGGTATATGTCAAGGGTAAGGTCAGCAAGGTGGACAACTTCAACCAGACATATGGTTCCATTACATATTGGCTCGACGAAAATTCTTTCCAGATTTATGCAGGACTGGACGACGAGGGCAATAAGTTTGCCGACATCAACTCAGTAAAGGTCGGCGCCGAAATCGTTGCATACGGTCTGATCAAGAAGTATAACACTACCTACGAGATGGACAAGAACAACTGGCTGGTCAGCTACACGGCTCCGACCAAGCCAGAACCGACCCTCACTGCAGAGGTAAAGACGACATTGGAGGTCGGCAGCAACGATGTGTATGCAATCAACTACACAGGCGATGCCCAGGAGTTCGGCTATACTTCATCTGACGAGAGTGTCGCGACAATCAGTTGGAACGGCGAAGACTGCGAGTTTACGGTCGCTGCCCTGAAGCCAGGTACTACGACCATTACCATTTCAACAGGCGAGACGGACCATTACCTTGCAAAGACATTCTCCTACAAGCTGACCGTAACTGAGAAGTTCGCTCCTGCTGTCATACCTTTTGAGTTCGATGGTGGCAAGGCAGACGTAACTCCCGGTGTTGGAATGACGGCGACAGGTCTGGGTACCGATTATGGCAAGTCTCCTAAACTCAAGTTTGACGGAGATGGTGACGCCATTGTTATCAACATAGCCTCGGAAGCAAAGTATCTGCACTATGTAATAAAGGGCAACGGCAACAATACCGATGCACAGTCTGGAGAATTCAACGTTCTGGAGTCTGCCGACGGTGAGACGTATACGACATTGAAGAACTACAGTACGATAAATGGCCAGTTCGCAGTCAATAATGTGGTATTGAGTGAAGACACACGCTATATCAAGTTTGTGTATGTAAAGAAGAATATTGGCAATGTCGCCCTCGGCAACATCAGGATTAACAATGTAGCAGCCGAACTGGCTACGGCTACCTTCGAGGAGGATATCCTGGATCCGGAGAGCGTCCGTTTCTATGAGAGCGAGAATCCCAGCACACCATGGGTTTCCGGAGGATACACATTCACCACATATACGGCTGACTATGGCACATATGGCAAATACTATTTCTCTTATGCATTGAGCAACAAGACGACTGCCGACGGCAAGGTGTCCGACCTGGCTCTCGAGAGTGCCTGCGGAAAAGCCAAGAGCGGCAAGAACTATGCTGTATGGTACGACAATTCCTGGAACGGAGGCAGCAAGGTTACATTGGACGTTCCTTCCTCAATCACGGGTTTCTACGTTACGAACACTTCTTCGACTGTCGATGCGATTATAAATGGTGACGGCATGAGTACGGTAGCCGGCGGCTTCCAAAACGGAGACTATCTCAAGCTCACCATCACAGGATACGATGCCGGCGGCAATGTGTCTAATTCTGTAGAATATACCCTGGCTGAAGCCAAGGACAACAAGATCTACTATGTAAAGGACTGGCGATGGGTAGACCTGTCGGCACTCGGTGAGATTTCAGCCTTTGACACAAAGATTACAGGAACCAAGTCAAATGCCCAAGGCCTGACTACTCCCACATATTTCTGTATGGACGATCTGGGCGGCGTAGCTCCGGAGACCGATGCAGAGATGGCAGTGACAGATATTCATACAGCTGTCGTAAACATCAACGCTGAGGGCAGCAGTGTGGCTACAGAAGGCAAGTTCCTGCAGGATGGACAGATTGTTATCCGTAAGGGCGACAAGACATACACTACGTCAGGCAGAAGACTGTAAGTAAACGTACAGGACATTCTTTTTGTTTCAAATCGTATCCCGTTGCCCGGACGAGCAGCGGGATTTTTTATCCCTCCCTCAACCAAACAGGATGCTGCAACGGTTTGTAAGGCACCTGCAGTTCTTGTGGTGACATCGGATTTGTCGATATTTTTCTGAATGTGGCCGGGGATTTAATTGGGTAGCTATTAGCCTGCGATAGGCCTGTGATCAGCCTGCGATGTAGTGGTGGTATGGCAGTAAACGCCTGATATTCTGTTGCTTGTGACTGCGTAAAGTGATACTTTTCTGTTGTTTGGAGAAATGTGATGTAAAGATTATTCTAAGATTGACAGGGTTGCAGTCCGATGCGCTTGAATCCTCGGTCCGGAAATCGTAACAGAGTGTGCTCACATGCGTAATACGAACAAAGAATTCTTGTGTATATAGTTCACATCGTACTGACGACTTTTTTTCAGAAGATAAAAAAAAAGACTTATAAAATGGGTAAATTAAAGATATAAATGTATATTTGTATGCTTTCTGATTGGTAATGGCGAATTTTATTTCTCTGTCAGTAACACCTTAGATGTCAGTTCAGGAACATATATCCCACTTCCCGGCCACCCTGGTTGTCTTTCCAGAGGGATGCGAAGCACGCCGTGCCGCTTTTTACCTGGCTGCGGAAGAATACGTTGCAGGAAGGATGTCCGACAGTCTGTATGGTAGCGGCCGTCATCACAGCTTCCTGTTTACATGGATACTGCAGCCTACGGTAGTCTTCGGGCGTAATCAGATAGTCCATAATGAGGTTAACCTTGATTTCTGCAGGATGCATAATATTGACGTCGTCCGTCGTAAAAGCGGTGGCGGAGCGATATATGCCGATGGTGGTAACATAATGACAAGCCTGATTACCGAGGGCGGACCTATAGAGCCTCTGTTCCACGAGTATTCCTCGCAAATAGCAGCGATGCTTACCTCATTTGGTGCTTCTGCCCAGGCTACAGGTCGAAACGATATTGTCGTACGGCAGGATGGCGGCCAAGTTTCCGGCAAGGTCTGCGGGAATGCCTTCTATCACCTTCCATGCAGCAATATAGTACATGGCACGATGCTGTACGATACTGACTTTGACATGATGACTGGAGCCCTGTTGCCGCCGACGGAAAAACTGAAACGGCACGGCGTGGACAGCGTGAGACAGAGAGTGGCGCTGCTGAAGGATTGCCTGTCGTTTGGCATTGACGAGCTGAGAAACAGGATAGAAGCCGCTCTGACAAGCGGGACGTTGGTGTTGACAGGAAAAGACATTGCCGAAATAGAGGGGATAGAACGACGCTACTATGATGAAGTTTTCTGATTCGATGGAACCAAATGATATTTCACAAGTGAAAAGATTATTCGGGCTGCTCTTTTGCATCATGTCTTTTTCCGGGTGCCTATATGCACAGGAATCAATACCTGTGCTGACTTTTGCTTGTCTTAGTGACACTCATGCCCAGGAAGGAATGATAAGTGCCGGAAACGTAAGCGATATCAGGTTGCGTTCTTCCTTCGTCAATTCTATAGACAGGATTCGTGAGTCAGAAATGATAGATGCCATGGTACTCGGTGGCGACTATTCCAGTGACGTGACTATTCAGGAAACGAATTGGAAACGTCTGCGCGAACTGATGGCGGCAAATACGGTCAAGGCTTTTCCTGCAGGACGTACACGCACTCCGGTAATATATACTGTCGGCAATCATGACTTTGAAGTCGCCAATTTCGACAAACTGCCCAAGAACTATGTGGCAGGTGACTTTTACACCTATCCTATGCGACACCAGATCGGCTATCTGACTCAGGAAGAGTGTTTCTATGAGATGGCGGCAAATGCGCTGCAGGATTCCGTTAAACTGCTGGCAGCTTATCACTATCAGATAGGTGGCTTTGACTTCGTGGTACATAACTGTGGCAAGTATTTTTTCAAGGATGCATGGAACTACCGTGACAGCCAGACCTCATGCGAATGGGTTGCTGCAAAGCTGGACGAGATAGACCCGGACGGCACAAAGACTATTTTCTATATCAACCATCTGCCTCTGCCTGGCAGTAGGGGTACTACGGCAAACAAAGCCCTCCAGGACAATAATGCCACGGCCATTCTTACCCAGGCCCTGGCCAGACATCCGGGTGTCGTATATCTGTATGGACATGATCACAGCAGCAATTCCAACATGAGCTATATTACTGACTCTGTGTCGCAGCGTGTCACAGAATACGACAGCAACGGAAGGATCATCACAGACTCGATGGTCATAAGTACTTGCTTCCTGAAGGGTGTAAGCTCGAAACGCTATATTACTGGCGGTAGTACGGTCAAACCGACAGCCAAGGGATACAGCTGGATGCTCTTGGACGGTGGAACACAATATCCCGGTCGCTTTACATTCAAGGACGACGGTGGCTATAGCATATATTGCGGAACGATGGACAGATTCCTCACAGACAAGGAGTCGGGCAACGGTGCATACAAATATGGGTATATCTATAAATACGTCTCAGACTCTACGGCCGTCAGGATAACTGACATACATGACATAAAATATGGAGACAATTATGTATATGTTGCCCATAGTGCCAAGGACTCGACGCTTTTCATCATGAAAAATAGTTTTTTCAGCACTACTCCGTCCTATTATGGTCTGTCGACCAGACTCAAGAGTGCTCCGGACACCTTGTCTGTCAAGGCCAACAATACCAATCTGTGGACTATAGAAAAGAACTGGAGCAAAAGCTTTGTGTCGTGTTTCATGGGGTCTATGCGCTATAACGACCTGAACACAAACTTGAGTCCCGGTACAGGTGAGCCTCAGATCGTACAGGCCATGATAGTCCGGGTATACAACGACAGTATTGTGCTCGACATGAAAAACTACGGCGAGACAGGTCAGCTCAGCTATACGGCTGTTTCCCCATATATTGCCGACCCTATAAGACCTTTTGTAATAAGACGTCCTACCAAATGTGCAGATAATCTGTCATATACCGTCACTGTAACGGGATGCGACGACGGAGCAATAGCCTTCGACGGTGGCGAATACCACGACGGAGAGTCTTTCACGACAAATTCCACTATAAGCGAGGAACAACTCTATGCAAAGGCTGTGGATGGCCTGTATACAAGAATTTCGATTGGTCCCGGAAGACAGATTACCGTTTCCTATTCGCAGGAACAGCCCACGACAGATTATTCCGTGAAGTGCAACATCCCTGACGGCTCAGTGATATACAAAGGAATACATTATAGGGATGGCGAGACGATACATGCGCTGTCAGAGATAACCAAGTCAGAGCTTGCCGCAGCGTCGCTGCCTGACTACGAGCCTGGCGAGATACACTTGAACGGCCAGGGAATAGCGGTTGACTATTATGACAAGCTTTTTGACCCCTCTACTGCATATGTCATAGAATTGAAAAGAACTCCTGACGCCACATACGGTGCATATCTGAATATATATGGAGACGCTGCCCCGCATGCCCTTCGTAGCAAGACGCCTTGTGACAACTATATCGCGTATCAGGCCAAAGGCTTCTATTACATTAACGCACGTCAAGACATGAGTGGCAGCTATCTGGGTGCGTGGACATGGAATGCAACTATCAGTGCCGACCCCGTCTGCTGGACGATTGAGAAAAGTGACGACTGCTATATATTCAACCAGAAAGAGTCTACACACGTCGGGTACCTTGGCGTAGATCCCAACGACGGGTATTTTTACTGTAACAAGGCTGCGACACCCTTTATCGTTGTGCCCTCGTCTGACGTTACTTCTGTCAACGATGTTGCCAATGTTCCTTCCCTCGGGAGGCTGGCAGGCAAGCTCCTGGATGGTGGCCGGATCGTAATCGTCCGTGACTCTGGCAAGTACAATATCAATGGAATAAAGGAAGAATAGGATTAACTAAAGCGACACACTATATTATGGAAGACAAGAAGACATGCCTTTGGGAAAGGCATAATGCACTTGGTGCAAAGATGGTGAGTTTCGGAGGCTTTGACATGCCCCTCCAGTACACGGACATTGCTGACGAGCATATTGCGGTGCGTACTGCATGTGGAGTGTTTGACGTCAGCCACATGGGCGAGGT
>DFKL01000143.1 GCA_002373535.1 Prevotellaceae bacterium UBA3646
AAGCGCGTGCCGACTCGACTTTGCCATCACCGTCCTGTGTATTGCCGGCAGACATATTCAGCTCTTTCAGTCGTGAGCGGAACATCTGGTCGTTGATGCGTTTCAGCAACGGCTCGCTTTCGTCCAAAGGTGAAGGAAGCGGCACGTCCAGCGCGTGGAACTCGTGTGCCAGGTCATCAAGGTTTGTCTGATAGAAGACACTGGAACGGTGATTCCTGCTCAGCGCAGTGAGATTTTCCCTGCGGAAGGCCATACGTTGCTGCTGCAGCCGACGCAGGTTGGCCATATCACTTATCTCGTCTGCGGAAAGGTATCGCAGTGTCTGCCCATGTACGTCCCTGGACGCCGTTCCAGTCATGTCCAGCATCCAGTGCAGGCATCTCTCCATTGTATGTACATCCCTGCACACGGGGAAAATGCGTGCAGTCTGTATATCATGGCTGCCCTCGACGTCATCGGCAGTGAGGTGGTGCGCCCGGAGCCATTCGCCAACGGGCATGCCCAGATACGTCGTAGCCGGGTCACGCATATCACCACGCATCGCATCGTTGAATCCATAGGGACGTAGCACCCACTCGTCCTCGCCCATAGGCACGACATCAATACACTGTCCTGGCTTGAGCGTCACTGTCCAATCATTTCGCGGCACACCAGTAATGATGTTCTCGTGGGAAAGAGTCCATCCGCTGCCTACCCACGAATTCTCTATCCACGTATTCTGGTTTTCCGGAGTAAAGCGTACCTCGTTATGGGCATTCTGAGTAAAGATGCTGGGATGCGCCTTGACGCCCAGATGCATTATGGCACGCTGATCGTAGACCAGGTTCTGGACAGCCATGGTACTGCTGATCATCTCGCGGCTGGTCCCGTAATGGTAGAACTCACCGTCCTGCAGCGGTAGGACTACCACCCGAAGACTGTTAACCTCCGGATCTGACAACGTTGGCGTCCGACCGAGAGCCTGTCCGAAATCACCATATAGGTCGTAGTTCGATATCCGGCCATCCTGACCAGTACTCTTTTTCATCAGCAGGTTCACAGCCCTGTCGCTCAACAGCCATATTCCGATGTCCATCAGGAAGAGATGCGTCTGGCGGAGTTCCTGCAACCTGTCTGTATCAGGTTTCTGCAAGACGAAATCCAATACCTCTGGTGTCTCGCGACGGGAGAAGAATACACCGTGATTACTGGCCAGCGACGTGTCCGCCCACAACCCGTAGCAGACAATATCAGCCTCAGGTATCTGCTGCAGCTTACCAGCACGGATAAAGACGTCTCCACTGGCTATTAGCGTATTCAGCCCGTCGGGTGCGGCATCCATGATCCTGCGGTAAAGAGGCAACTGCAACTGCAGGAGGTTCTGCCCTATGCGCTGACCGCGTTCCCAACGGAACACAGGAATCGGGGTAAGAATTTTGCCACTTGGAGCATACGAAGGCAGACGGCGGCTCTGGCCACCTGCATGCAGCAAGATACGTTTCTCCCCCTTAAGCCAATGATTGAAGTCCTCTACCCCGCCAGCCTCTCTTTCGTAAGCCTTGGTCAGCAGCCAGTTGGTTCCACCGCCACTGCCCAGTTTGGCCCCCACCGGGTCGCTGGTACAGAAATAGTCCTTGCGGCTCAGCCCCGTGACATCGTGGAAACACTCCACGAGGTTGGGCGGCAGGGACAGTAATACATGAAAATCTTTCATTTTATCTTGCAACTTTTTATATCATGAGACGTCTCCCGCCCTCTTTATTCAATAAAATCCTTTATCCTCTGTTCCTCGCTGAGCTTGCAGATCAACAGCGTGTCATCCTTCTCTGCCACTATATATCCGTCCAGCCCCTGCACGATGACCTTGCGTTCTTCTGCACAATGAATTACACAATTCCTGGTCTCGTAGGTCTTGACACCGTCACCGATTACGGCATTGCCATTGCGATCCTGCTGGGTATTCTCGCGCATGGAGCCCCACGTGCCGAGGTCGCTCCACCCAAAACTGGCAGGGAAGCAGAATATCTCGTCACTCTTCTCCAGAATCGCATAGTCCACGCTGATACTCTTGCATTCCTTATATATGCGGTCTATCTCCTGCTGTTCGCGCTCCGTCCCGTATATATCCAGCAGAGCCTCGAATGCATCGTTGATTTCCGGCTCGTATATACGAAGCGCATTTACTATTGTACTTACGCTCCAGACAAAGATTCCCGAATTCCAGAACATGTTCGGCTGCTGTATGTATGTCTGTGCAGTGGCAAGGTCCGGTTTCTCACGGAACGCATCCACACGGAATATTTCACTGTTGCGAGCCGAGGGACACGTCATGTCCGTCTGTATGTATCCATAGCCTGTTTCCGGGCGCGTAGGCTTCATCCCCAAGGTGACTATGCTGTCACTCTCACCGGCAAACAGCAAGCTGTTCCCGATGACACGCTGGAACTCCCTGACGTTCAGCACCAGATGGTCCGAAGGGCTTACGACCATCACAGCCTTAGGGTCTGCAGACTTGATACGCCATGCCGCATAAGCTATGCAGGGAGCAGTATTGCGCCTGCAAGGTTCCAGCAAAATGTTGCCCACAGGAATCTCAGGGAGCTGGCTGGCAACGATATCACGATACTCCGCATTGGTCACCACCCAGATGTTTTCTGGTGGAACTATGCCGGCAAAGCGGTCCGCAGTCATCTGGATAAACGTTCGGCCGCAACCCAGCACATCGACAAACTGCTTGGGGCACTTTGGCGTACTCATCGGCCAGAACCTGCTGCCTATGCCACCAGCCATTATTACAAGATGATAGTTATTCATATCGTCAAATCCTTTTTATGATGCCATCCCATGCGTCTATTTTAATACTCACGGAACTGATATTCTTAATACCAAACGAATTACAAGCCTCATCCGGAATATTTACTTTAACCTCTGCCACCTCGTCGCTGAAGTTGGCTGCAACAAGATACGTCCTGTTGCCGTCACTGCGCAGGAACAGATACTGGCGGTGTAAATCCGGATTTACATACATCAGGTCCCAGAACATACCCTTGCTGAACGCATCCTCCTCCAGTGATAGATGCAGGACCATGCCGTAAAACCTCTGCAACGCTTTCTCGCTATGCGTCAGCAACTTGCCGTCAAACTTGCCCTTGTTGCGCCAGCGGCGTATCGAGTCCATCGTCCAATAGTCGAATATCGTCGTACGGCCGTCCCTGCCGCTGAACCCCTCCTCGTCCATGCCCCTCTCGCCAAGTTCCTGGCCAAAGTATATCATCATCGGATTCGTGTTCATCAGCGCAGATACCAAAAGCATCGGCCGGCCCTTCCTGGCATCGCCGGCAAAGAAATCGCTGGCAATACGCTG
>DFKL01000004.1:0-6212 GCA_002373535.1 Prevotellaceae bacterium UBA3646
CCCATGAGTTCTCCACCTTCCACTTTGTCGGGTTGCCATCCTTGTCCAGGTCTACGGCCATCAGCGTCATGGCATGGCTCGAGCCAGAGTCCATGGTCTGTATACGCTGTTTCTTCGTCATGCCGAAGGTCGTCCCCAGCAGCGATTCGTAGTCATAGTTGGCAATGTCCAGCAGGCCGTTGTTCTTGTTCAGGAATTTGCCCACGTCGCACGAGAAGTACATCTGGGAAGAGTCTCGCAGCGATGCAATCGCACATTTCTCCAGCTCCTTGATGTCCAGGTTGAGGTATAGCCAGTTGTGCCCGTCATATACATGCCTGTCCATGTCTATCTCGTAGACCTTGTTATATTCGCGTGAAGGGTCGTTCATCAGCATGACGTAGTCCTTGTTCAGGTCACCGGCATCCGTACACCATTCCTTGTAGAAATCCAGCGGAGTATATTTGCGCGGCTCACTTTTGTATCTGCCTTTCTCGTCGCGCGGCGCCCAGGTGAACTCCTTCACCGGCTGGCCATAGGCAAGGGTCAGCATGCGGTATACCGTCTTCATCTGCTCAACCTTGTACTGTTCCAGTTGTTTCAGGCTTGCACCGCGTGCAGACTTCTCTCGGATGTTGATGGCTATTTCTCGCAATTTGCGTTCCAGGTGAGTGTTGAATTCACTTGTAGAGTTGCTCACGAACGTCTCTGGCATTACGTCTCCTGGCACCAGGCCATACTTGCTTACCAAGTCAGCCACACCGGTATATGTCCCGCCGTCGCTCAGCGCATTCTTCATCAGCCACTGCACCTGCTGGCTTTCCAAAGGCATCTTGCGCGTATCAATGACAGACTGCAGGAACAGGTTCGACTTCTCCAGTTGGTCATAGAAGAAAAGGTACACCTGCGAGAACATAAGCCCGTCGTGCTTCATCCTTCTGGCAGCAGAGTGCCTCAGGACGTTGAGACCCGTGAACAGCCAGCACCTGCCGCTGCTCTTCTGGTCGCTGATACCATTGTTGCGTATGTCGATGCAGAAATACGTATCCAGGGCAGACGGATTGCCGTCCTGCCTGGCCATTCCTGCCATGGCGTTGTTCCTGATTGCATTGCCGATAGCCCTGTCTGCAGCCGATGTCGGTTGTTGCTCTAATGATTTCAGTACCTCCGGAGTGATGCCGGTCTGGGCTGTCATGCACACGGCACATAGCGACAGTCCCATGGTCGGGATAATATGCTTCATCTTATAAAAATTGTATTACTTTACTTTCTCTATTTCGAATACGAACTGCTGTCGGCTGCTTCCGGATGTTATCCTGTCGCCCTCGCGCTGCCAGAAAGCATGACCAGCATTTCCGTCGTTCTGTATGCTCCACTTGCCGTCCCTCTTGTCCAGGTGGTACGTGTTCCAGTCAGCAGAGTAAGGATTGTTCTTCGAACGCCAGAAACACCCCAGCTCGTTTATGTAGCGGCCGTCCTGCTTGTTCGTTATCTTGTAGCGGCCGTTCCTTGCATCCTGCTCGATGACCCATTGCTGCCGCTGCGGATTTATCATGTCACGCTCCTTGCGGAATACTGGCCAGTCTCCCGTCCTGTCGGCACCGGCCTGCACGTCGGTCAGGAACTCACCGTCGACCTTGATGAAATATTCGCCGTCTTCCAGAATCTGTACCGGGAAATACTCCAGGCCATAGCTATGCTTCGTCCTGTATTCCTTTACAATCCTTGCGATACGCTCCGTAAGCCATGGCGTTATCACGTCACCGCTCACCACAGGCTTGGCCTTGACTATCGAACCCTCGAAATTGCGGCTTACTATAGCCTTCTGCTGTCTCTCCAGCTCGGCCTGTGCCCGGTAGTGCCCTACGAACGCCACGCTGTCACCGGCATTCAGAGCACACAACATACTTACATACTGCTGCCCACGCCGTCCCAGCAGGCGCATGCAACTTACCCACGGTCCTATCTCGGCCAGCATCTCAGGGTGGTTTACACTGTCAGCCTGGACGTTGTTCGCCGCCCATATCAGGTATTCAAAGCAGTCAGCCATTTCATCAATGTTCGCCGCCGTGAAGTTCGGACTTTCACCCTCGCGGCGCAACCCGTGCCCCGTAATTCCCAGGTCCACGTTGTTCTCGCAAAAGGCATGGAAGGCATCGGCGCAAGTCGGCATCAGCGATGCAATGGCACGCTCCCACGACGTATTCGAATCATACTGCGGCATGTTCCACGTATAGTCGGCAATGCTGTACAGACTCACCTTGCTCGCCTCGGCATACTCCATCGGGTTAGAGCAGAAACCGCTGACCATGTCGTTGATGTCAAGCCCGTTTCCATACGTCTTGCCCATCAGCAGGCGGCTCTGGCAATAGTCATTCACAGGATAGTTGAGCCAGATGAAAGCCTTGCGACCTATCTGTCCGTTGATCCACTCCATATCCTCCTTGCCGATCATGTCTACGACACTGTTGCCCGTCCACATTATGCGGACCTCCGGATACATCCGCGAACCTAACGTATGCAGATATTCTCCATGGCTCCACCCCTTGTTGTACTGCGTGGGACACATTATCAGCGGCTCCACGTCCCTATGCTTGCGCACGAAATTGTCCGTCACATAGTTTAGCAGCCCCGCCTGCTTGTCCCCCTTGGCACCCTCACCCCAGATGTCGTCAAAGAACACAGCAAACGTACGCACCCCCAAGTTGTACATGCTCTCCAGCTTCCTCACCACGTTTACGGAATCCTCCCTTGTCCACCTGATGTCCACACCCGGGTGTATGGCCCATACGAACTGCACCTTGTTGCGGCGAGCCGTCTCCGCCAGTTCCCTTATCCTCGAACTCTGCGGCTCCGGATACGGTTCACGCCAGCGGTCCCTGTGCCACGGATCATCCTTGGGACCGTACACATACACGTTCATCTTGTTCTCCCCGTAGAACTCCAGCTGCCTCAGCCTGTCGGCATGGCTCCATGGATTCCCGTAGAACCCCTCGATAACTCCACGGCACTCCACGCTCGGATAGTCACAAATCTCACACTGCATGACCATCGGGCTTGACATAATCTGCCGCAACGTCTGCACACCGTAGAACGTACCTGCGTCATCACGCCCAGCAACGACGATCTCCTGCGGCGTAACTTTCAGGTAATACCCATCCTTCCTTTCCGGAATCAGTTTCGCATACCGTCTCACGGTAGCATCCCCGGCCTTCCCTATGAAGAGCCTCACAGGCACCTTCCTGCTGTTTCCTGCAGTCTTTTTTGCATCATACACACATACGAACTCCCTCAGCGCAGCCACGGCATCGGCATCCGCCGTCTTCTCCCCCCTTATCTCAATCTCCCTGTTGTTGTCAAAGGCCCTTTCGCCCCAGGCAATCTGTTGCGGCAACGGCGATATAGTGACACACTGGGCACAAACATGTGACGAAAACAACAGAGCCGGCAAGGCGGCATAAAGCATGGCGCGTAAATTCTTCATATACATGTTTAAGTAAATCATACGCGCAAAGATATAAAAAAAACACCATGTTCACGCAATCATACATTTAATTTTGTATATTTGTGGCATAAATACAGACAACAGACGCAGATGAAACTAAGGTACAACTTTGTCTTTCAGCCACTGCACGCCGTGACGCTGGCAATCACCGTCGGTGACGACGTAGACGCCTTTCCCGGCATAATCCAGCTGAACGAGACAGGCGCCGAGATCATGCAGATGTTCCGTCAGGACCAGACGGTAGACACCGTCGTATCCCGCATGATGGAACAATACGAAGCCGACGAGGCAGACATCCGTCAGGCCGTAGACGACATCGTCTCAATGCTAAGGGAAAAAGACCTGCTGGAATGACACAGGAAGAAATCGACATACACACCCAGATCGAACACACCGGCGAAGCCAGGTTCTACCCGGTCAGTTCCAGTATGTGTCCCACCATCAGTCCCCACAAGGACGTATGCATCATAGGTCCCCTGCCCAGGAAGCACCTGCGGTACGGCACACTGGTACTATACAGGCGCAAGAACGGGATGCTCACCGTCAACCGCGTGATACACCGCGGCAGCAAGACCCACGCCTACCGCCTGTGCGGAGACAACCGCAACCGGCAGGAACGCGGCATCACTCGCAGCCAGATGGTAGGCACCGTAACAGCCATCGAGAACCGCAAGACCGGCACCAGGCGCAAGACCAAAAGCCTGCCCATGATACTATGGACGATACTTATGCTCATCCGCACATGGCTGGCAGTAAACTGGCATGAACGCATCCAGTCCCCCGCCGCCACCATATACAACGAGATGACAGCCCCCCTCCGTAGCATCCGTTTCCGCAGGCACCGCCACCATCACCACCATGAGCAAGGCCAGTCAGGGGAGCAAACCACGACCCATCACCAACATCATCACCACACCACATACCATGGAGCCACCAGCCGTCACCCCTACCAGGTAGGACGAGGCGTCTGGCTCGACATCGTCCACGCCTTCAAGAAGACCCTGCCACAGAACAAAAAGCGGTACGGCAGCGTCTCCGTACACGAGGGACACCGTAAAAAAAAGAAACACACATACCACGGCCCCTGGTGGAAGAGATTCCTTCACCGCCTCGACCCCAGACGCCTGTACCACCGCCATCATCGCCACACCTCACGTTACGCCACCGAATGGAAATGGCTCACACAAAGGCGCGGCGAAATCTTCTTCATGGGACTGCGACTCCCATGGGTACCCCAGTACATACTCAAGAAGTACGGCTTCAGGCACATAAAGAAGGCTAACAACAACCTGCTCACCTCACTCGACTGGACCATACCCACCAACGAGTTCCAGATGCCCTACAACCTCCCTATGCAGACCCTCTCTTTCATCGTTTTCGTCATCCTGCTCATCAAGATCATACTCGCCATAGGCTGGCTCATATTCTTCCTTCTGTACGGCAACGAAAACTCTTCCAGGGTATACATGTACAACCTCCTTATAACCGCCACATGGTACCCCGTGGCACTATTCTTCATAGCATACTACTATCACCTGAACAAGATAATCTTTATGTCCATACAACGCATTTCACTCATGGCTGCATTCGTCAGCCTGTTCCGCACCGCCATTTTCGTATACAAGGTAATAGGCTCCTTCCAGATCAACCTGGTGACCGTCTTCAACATGATGGAAATCGTATGCTGGATATGCATCTCCGGCTTCTTCTTCATCATGCACTACAAGCTCACCGGCCGCGAAGACTTCATTCCCCGTTTCTGGCTCACCAAGGCACAAAAGGAACGCCGCCGCCAGCGCATCCAGGCCAAGTCACACGCCCGCCACGAAAAGCGCAAACAGGAAATCCGTCAGGAATACGATCACAGACAAGGCACACATATCGAGCACTGACGCCCCTCCAAAAAAATACCTCCCCTCATATTGCCAGTCGCATCCCCCACGCTGCACGGGCCGGCTCCCCGTATACACCGATATCGCCAACGTCCGCCCCAACGTCACCGCCCCCAGCCTAAGGACAAATAACCAAGGGATTATTTGTAAAAGCCAGATAATGTCCGCCACAAACACTACAAAACAAATTATGTTTATCTTTGCACATATAGCCATAGATGGCACAATTCGTAGAAATCGCCCGTCTGCTTCAAGTTGACATCAAAGACCTGCTGGAAGTAAACTTTGATGCAGAAGGTAAGATTCTGTGAGAGATGATAATTTTAGGATTTGTTTGTTAGAAATATTAAAAGTAATAGTCTTTTGATAATCTCAATAATTTCTGTATTGATAAGTCTGGCTGCCATTACCATTAGCATAATAGCTTTCTGGTCTTCTTGTAAGTTAGAATACGCAGTGGAAATGCTATAATGAGCGCATTCTCTATTATTGTAACAATTCTAATAGGAGCTGTTACGGTTTTAATAGCATGGCAGTTGAGATAAAGAGCTGCTGAATTAGGAGAGACATTAACAGCCAATAGAATCAAGAAACTAGAACTGATGATTGAAGATCCGTATATATCTAGAGTAGATTTGGCAAATAATGTCGGAATTAGTGAAACTTCGATTTACCGCAATATTGAAGCTATGCGCGGTAAGTACCTCCGTCGTGTCGGCCCCGACAAAGGCGGCTTTTGGGAAGTAATAGAGACATAACAGAAAAATCGCCAAACCCTAAAACTTAGGATTCAGCGATTTCACTCTCCTCTAACCTCGTACCCAGAGCCGGGATCG
>DFKL01000004.1:6310-6487 GCA_002373535.1 Prevotellaceae bacterium UBA3646
TCTACCAATTCCGCCATCTGGGCTCGGCTTTGCGGTGCAAAGGTACAATATTTAGGCGAAACATCCAAACATTTGCAATATATATTTGTCAATTACGCAATTGCACATGCGTAAGCCCTTGTGCGGTTCCGCCATTGAAATCTATTGTTTCAGCACATCCTCTACGGCAGCATTGAC
>DFKL01000009.1 GCA_002373535.1 Prevotellaceae bacterium UBA3646
CCTCGGTGGGCAGACGGAACTTCTGACCTGTCATGGAGTTGAGCTTGCGGATAAATTCCTGACAGTCGTCCCAGCTGACCTTCTCTACCGGCAGATTACTGCCCTTGAACCATGAGGGATTGCTGCCCATTACTGCCTGCCATAGTGCCTGAGTTACCTCTGTCTCGCCTATATAGTAGTCGCTGAGGGTGACACGGTGGGCTGGCTTTTCGTCACCGTCTGCATCGCCGCCTTGTTCCGAGGTCGCTCCCATAGTGAAGGTGCCGCCTGCGACGGCCTTCATCGTGAACGATACGCCGCCTACGGTGAAGGTCTTGTCGCCTGCGGAGGTATTGTTTATAGGCGTACTTTCAACTGCCGACTTTTCAAGGGTGACATTCACCCTTTGAGTCTCGTTCTCCTTGATGTCAAACTCCTCGGTCTTGGGGGCATATCCGTCCTTGCTGACTACAATGGTATGGTGTCCGATGAGGATGTCGGTGATGTTGCGTGGAGTCGTGCCGTAGTCCTTGCCGTCTATCCGGATGTTGGCTACCAGCGGACGTGAGGTGACGGACAACACACCGGTTATGGGTTCCGGGGCCGTCAACTGGATGGTCTGGTCGTGATCCTCCTCCACGCTGATGGTCTGCAGGGACGGACGGTGGTTGGCCTGGCGACATTCGACGGTGTAGTTGCCTGCCTTGAGGATGCCTGTCCATCTGCGTGTGCCGCGCTTGATGCCGTTGACGTATATGTCGGCATCGAAGGCGACTGAGAACGTGACCTGGGAACCGTTACGCCTGAGGACGACTTTCTCCTCGTGTATGTCCGACTGACTGTCGAGGGTGAAGCGTCCCTCGGAGGAATGGTAATTCATGGCTGTGACCTTGTAGGTATAGGTACCGAACTCAAGGGCATTTGCCACACCGCCTGTCTCGTCGATGTCGCCGAAAACCTCTTCTGCCTGACCTGCTCCCTCACGCACTATAGTGACACGTGCCTTGGAGTCGAGCGGCGTGACGGTGAACATTACCATCTGGGTGTAGACGATGGGGCCCTGAGCGCTGAGTACCATCTTGTACACCTTGCCTTCCTCGATGGTGTAGCCAAGGTCGTGGTGACGGACGGGGACGTAGCCGTCACGGCTGATGGTGACCGTCTTGGCGTTCTTCTGGACGTAGAGCCACAGCTGGCCGTCGTGGTCTTCGACAAGGTGATTCATGTTGCCGAAGCTGAAGCGGTATTCACGCAGGTCGTCGTCGGGGGTGGAACCCTGCACCTTGACGATGGCGTACAGGGAACCGCTGCCGTCGTACTTCTTGTACTGCCCGTCACGGGCACTCATATCAAATGCATCGAGACTGAAGTCCAACACATGGAACTGCAGCCGCTGCTGGCCTGATGCCGGGGATATGAATATTGCAAAAAACAAGAGCAACAGGCTCCACCTTAGCCGTAGTGTCATAGTAATATATTTTTTATTCCAACAGAATCACCTTTGCCGTCTTGTTGTCCATTTGTGGCATCGTATGTCCGAGAGGGGCATTGATGTACGTCGGGTCTGCCACTATGTACCTGTTGCCGTCCAGCATGATATAGTCGCCCTGTACCGTACCCTCCGTAAACCGAACGGCAGTGGCCAGATGGCCGGGGTAGTATATCAGGATACACTGCAATCCCAACAGATCACGAACCATGCGTGTAAGGAGGATGGAGCGATCTTCGCAGTCACAGTATGGATAGAACAGGCTTTCTTCGGCAAAGAAGGCACGGTCACCTCCCCACACCTTGTCGTCATACTCATAGACAAAGCCTGTTTGCACGAGGTTCAGCAACCGCTCGACTGCCTCCTTCTGCGAAAGTCCACGAAGCCTGTCCCTCAGCACGGGATACATCTGCGAAGTGACGGTTTCGTCCATGGGTGTATTGGCATACATTGCCCATCGTGTCATAATGTCGGGCGCCAGCATGGAAGTGGGGTATGTGCTGTAGAATTCTATCAGATTTCTGTTTACGGAGACTTCGGCCTTCAAGTCCGGATAGCGTGCGGAACAGATGGTACGCGCGTCTCCCCTGCGAACTGCCAGCTTCTGGCACTTGCCAATCAGCAGGGACATCTGCTGCTCCTGCGGAAAACTTGCATTGCAGATGTAGATGGAAGAGGGCATATCCTCGACCCCATAGTATTTGGTTCCGTCCAGATTGTAGTACACCTTGTCGAATATGTCGTGACGCGTTGCGTACAAAACGTACAGACGTCTATTGTCCGTGGCAAGCCTCATCTGGTAGCCTGACTGCATATACAGGACGGCAAGGAGAAGGGCAGCATCGTTGGCATTGCCTGCGGCGACCTGGGCAGAGAGACTTCTCAGCATCTGCAGGTATGCCCAGTCGCTGAGCTGCAGTTCGCTGCGCAGTGCAAGACAATCGAAAATCATATTGTCGTACGATTCCCTGGTGAACCGTCCCAATGCGTCTGCTATGTCATTACCACTGAGTCCGGCAAGATGAATGGCATCGGCCGTATCGAACCTGACCCTGGCTGGCGTCCCCAGAAAACTGAAACTGACGTATTTAACTTCGGGCACGGGAACTTCCTCGATGGGCTGCACGGGCTGCGGCTGCGGCTGCACGGGCTGCGGCTTGACGACATCTTCGTCTATGACTATCGGCTTGGGGATGACGGGGATTGCCTCGTCCTCCTTGGGAATGACGACGGGAGGCACATCCTCGTCCTTGGGGCGCGGGACGGGAGCCTCCTCCCTGAATTCCTTCCACGGATTGCGGACGAATGCAATGAATTCGTCCATGCACTGCTGGCGGAAGTCCTCGAAATCCTTGCGGGTTTCCTTACGGAACTCTTCCAGCATGGCACGCGTCCGCTTGTCGGGAACATGCTGGGCATGGATGTCAACCATGCCCAACACCATGCCCAAGATGACAATCAGCCGTCTCATCAGAATTTCTTGCTTAGAATCTCGTCAACGAGGTTGTTAAGTTCGTCGCCCTCTTCCTCCAATTCCTTCTGCATGTTACGCTTCAGGCGGGCTGCAAGTTCCTTCTTGTCGAAGGCTATACGTACCTGTACCTCGAATGTGTTGTTGCGCAGACGACGGTATATCCTCAGGAACGGAACTGCATTTGTCAGAGCCTGGTCTACGATGGCCTTGGTGCGCTGGTTGAACTTGTCCACAGTAACTGCATTGATGGTCGAGGACTGCGAATTGTCTATCTTGGCCTGCATGGCTGTGACAATCTCTGTCTTGAGAAGGGCTGCCAGCTCGACCTGTGCATTGGCACGGGCTGCCGCATAGCCTGCATTAAAAGTACCTGAGGTGGTAATGGACGTCTGCTGGATATAGCGCTTAGTGGGTGCGCCGTTCTCATCTGCCATCAGCTCGGTTCCGTAAAGCTGGCTCTCTGTGAGCTGCTGCTCGATGTTCTTTTCGCCTGCCGGCACGAGCCATCCCTCTTTCTTCAGCTCCTTGGCCTGCTTCCTGGCATCCTTGGTCGGTTTCTGAGTCAACAGTTTCCTGTTGATACTGTTCAGTTCCTGCTGCTGTTTTGCCAGCTCGATGGCACTCTGTGCAAACGTGGCGGTTGCAGACATCATGGCTGCTGCCAACAAAATCATCATCTTTTTCATAATGTTCTCTTTTTTAAATGGTTTGTCTTTTTGGTTCGTCAATCTACCTATTAAAGCAGCCTTAGACGGCAAGTAACCCAAGAATATTATTTTTTTTCCAATTTCTCCAAAAGTTTTCCGGCATCCTCGGCGTGTTCCTTGCACTCTGCATGCCGTGCTTCGTGTATGTACCGTCGGATTTCTGCCATGGCTGACTGATGGTCTCCTGTCTTGACCAAAAGGTAGATGTATGTCCAGCGCAGCTCACTGGCAAACGACCTCTCCAACTGCAACGCGTACACAAGGCTCTGGTCTTCGGCACATGCTGCCGCGGCTTCGGCCGCTGCCTCTACCCTTTTGTCTGAAGCCTTGAGTGCCTCGGCCGTCTTTACCAATGCCTGCCCGTAGTCCCCTGTCTCCACAAGCTTGTCAATATCGTCAGAACCAACGGTAGCCGTTCTGTATGCGGTCAGCACAGGGCGGGACAATCCCAGTTCGTCCCACGGCGTGACATTGTCCGCCGGGGTTTGGAACCATACGAATATGGCGGCTACACATGCTGCTGCGGCAAGCGGAACGACTGCCTGCCACATGCGTATTGACCGACGGTGCATGGCGCGTTCCATTTCTGCCATGCGGTCCACCTTGTCCTGACGCCTGCCCAGTCCCTGCACTATCATTGCGTCCATTGCATCGCTGCCGACTGTCTCACGTTGTCCGTTATCCTGTCTCATAATACCATAACTCCCTTACATTGCCATGTCGTATCGCTGCATCTCTGCCGCCACGCGAAGCCTGAGCGTGTTCATGCACTTGTTCTTGGCGGTCTTGAGTCCATTCTTGCTGGTGTTCTGCTCCTTCCTGATCTCCAGAATCTCGTCCAGGCTTTTCCTCTTGTAGTAGAAGAGCGTCAGAATCTCTATGCAGGCAGGCGAAATCTGCTGTATACATTCATCTATGATACGTTGTCTCTGTTCCTGAATGTCGTCCTCGGTGTCGAATACGGCGCGTACGTCGTCCTGTCCCTGTATGTTATCGAACAGTTCCGCCATGCTGACCTCTCTTGCCGACCGCAATAACTCGCGGTATTCGTTCTTGGCAAATGCCATGAGGAAGGTGGTGAGGCTGCAGGTCATGGGGCTGTACGTCCCGTCCCTCTGCTGTCTGGATATGGACTGGCCTATAATGCATATTCGCCGATTGTCTATTTCCGTCCACAACTTCAGGAATGACGCCTGAAATATTTCCTGTCTCTGGTCATGACTGAAAAATATCTCGTTGAAATGACGGTAGAAATATTCCCTCGCAACAGAGTAGAACCATTCCTCGGTCTTGCGGTCGTGGCATTGCAGTCCTGCAACGACTTCCATGTCGCTGTAGCCTGCATTCCTGCGTGATGTCTTGCTCAGTATCGAAAGCTTCATTTCCTATCTCCTTCCCCGTACCATAGGGTTCTGTGGCAGACGCCCCTGGTGTCGTTCCATGAATGAATTCAGTTCCTTCTCCAATTCCGCGTTGCTTTTTCCTACAACGTCCTTGCCCATGGAGTAGAGTGCGTATGTCAGCTTACCTACCTGCCTGTCCATGAGTTCGGTACACAGTTGGTAGGGCTTGCAGGCACTGATGGTCTGCCATCGTTCCTGCAACGGCTTGCGGACTTTCGTTCCGGATTGCCGAGGCATATTGAACTTGAGGTCTATGCCACGGACACACTGGTCGTCGCCGCCGCAGGTGGCGTCTCCGCTGTGACAGGCATCAACGACGACGGTGAGCTTGCCACGGCTGCCTATGCGAAGGCGTATGACGGTAAGGTACTTGGCTATCTCGTCGTCACAGAAATGCTTTTCGCCCTTGTCCTTGGGGCCGTAAACCATGTAGGCGTCGTATGGTATCCATGACTCGTCCCACTGTGCATGGCTGTCGGTCCACTTGAACGACTCGTCGCCGTCAATGTCCGTCATGAGCTGCCCGTGTCCGGAATAGTGGATATAGACGATGTCACCGGAATTGCATCTGGCGGCAAGGTTGAGGAAGGCCTGTACCATGCCTTGCTTGGTGGCCTGCTCGTTCTTGAGCGTACAGATATCCGTGTAGCCCATCTCCTGAAGCATCCGGACGACATAATAGACGTCCTTGTCGCCATTGATCTTGCCCCAGCTGGGGTCTGCCTGCCTGCCAAGACCAAAGACCAGCGCCCTATGGGTTGCCGCGTGGACACTGACAACGGACAGGTGCAGCAGCATGCCGAGGATGAAGACTGTTATTTCCCTGAAAGCAAAAGTCATAGTGTATTAGTCCTTTTGATAATATTATATTTGACTACAGGGCGAGGCGCAGCCCGAGGTCGATTTCTCTGTAGTCAGGCGAGTGACGTAGCGACCCACTATTCAAACGGTTCCAATCTGAATGTTTGAGCCAACTACCACCAATAGCTGTGGATTCCTGGCACCATTCAAATACATTGCCACTCATATCATATATACCCAGTTCATTAGGTCGCTTGGTTTTGACTTTATGGGCACCGTCCTTGGTCCACCATGCCACCTTACCAATGTCGTCGCTGCCGCTATATTTGTAGCCCTTGCTCTTATTTCCGCCGCGGGCTGCGTACTCCCACTCTGCCTCGGTGGGCAGGCGGAACTTCTGGCCGGTCATGGAGTTGAGCTTGCGGATAAATTCCTGACAGTCATTCCAACTGACATTCTCTACCGGCAGATTACTGCCCTTGAAGGATGAGGGATTGCTGCCCATTACTGCCTGCCAAAGTTTCCGTGTTACTTCTGTCTCACCAATATAATAATCGCTGAGGGTAACATCATGAAATGTGCCGCCTGCGACAGCCTTCATCGTGAACGACACGCCGCCTACGGTGAAGGTCTTGTCGCCTGCGGAGGTATTTGCCAATGGAGGTGTGGCCGTGGTCTGGGATTGTTGGTCCATATTCAATGGGACATCAGCTGTTGTTTCCTCGTCAAGGGCGAGGCGCAGCCCGAAGGTGAAGTTGCGGAGGTCAGGCGCGTTGCAGTCGCGGTTAGACACACGACAGTCCCCGGCCCCGCTTAACCAACTGCCGCCGCGCATCACGCGACAAGAGCCCGTAGATGGTCCTGTGGGATTGGTCTGAGTATTGGTATTATAATCGCCATCCCAGTCGTTGCACCATTCCCATACATTGCCGCTCATGTCGTAAATGCCAAGTTCGTTGGGTTGTTTGGTCTTTACGTCATGTGTACTGGAACCATTATAGGCATACCATGACACACTCTCTATCTTGTTGCTGCCGCTGTATTTGTAGCCCTTGCTCTTGTTGCCGCCACGGGCTGCGTATTCCCACTCTGCCTCGGTGGGCAGGCGGAATTTCTGACCGGTCATGGAGTTGAGCTTGCGGATAAATTCCTGACAGTCGTCCCAGCTGATGCAATACATGGGATAATTGCGTCCAACACCTCGTAATGGCCATGATGTATTTGCTTTATCACGATGCTGCGTTACTGTAGTTCCCATTACTGCCTGCCATAGTGCCTGGGTGACCTCGGTCTGACCTATATAGTAGTCGCTGAGGGTGACATGGTGGGCTGGTTTTTCGTCTCTTAAAGCTTCGATGCCTTGTTCCGAGGTCGCTCCCATAGTGAAGGTGCCGCCTGCGACGGCCTTCATCGTGAACGATACGCCGCCTACGGTGAAGGTCTTGTCAGCTGCGGAGGTATTTACCAATGGAGGTGTGACCGTGGTCTGGGATTTCTCCATGGTAAGTTCCAGCGTAGAGGTTTCGTTCTCGCGTATGTCAAACTCCTCGGTCTTGGGGGCATAGCCGTCTAGGGATAAAGTGATGCTGTGCTTTCCAATATGAATGTCACGTATATTGCGTGGGGTTATGCCGTAGTCTTTTCCGTCTATCTTGATTTTTGCTCCCAACGGGCGCGAATTAAGGGACAGTGTTCCTGTAATGGGCAACGGCGGTGTAAGTTGTATTATTTTATCTTTGCCTTCCTCGACGGTGATTGTCTGCTGGGATGGCTTGTGGTTTTCCTGACGGCATTCTATGGAGTAGTTTCCTGATTTCAGTACTCCTGTCCATTTGTTTGTCCCGCACTTGTTGCCGTTTATGTATATGTCTGCATCTGTGCCAACATCAAGTGTGATTCTTGCGCCGCTAATGCGTAATGCTACCTTTTCTACATGGGTATCGTCCTGGTTATCCAATGTGAAGCGGCCTTCGGACGGATAATAGTTTTCGGAGATTATTTCGTATGTATATGTTCCGTATTCCAGATTCTTTGCAACCTTACCGTTTTCATCAGTTATTCCGAACGGCTCACGTCTTTGTTCTCCACCTTCTCTCGTTACTGTAATCATGGCCTTGGAGTCGGGCGGCGTGACGGTGAACATTACCATCTGGGTATAGATG
>DFKL01000109.1 GCA_002373535.1 Prevotellaceae bacterium UBA3646
GCTGGAGGCCGGTTCTGGGGAAAGGAAGAGATAGACGATGCCATAGGCAAAGACATACTGACGCCCAATTTCGAGCAAGAATACCAAAGATTGTTCAGATGAAGAAACAACTTAACATAGTATTCCTGATAGCAGGCAGCGAGCCGCTCGGATCTGCCGGCATGCAGGCAGACATCAAGGCAATCACGGCATGCGGAGGATATGCCGCTTGCGCGCTTACGGCTATCGTAGACGAGGACACACGACATGTCAAGAGTATAACTCCACTACCCGTCGACCTAATCGTCTCCCAGACAGAATCCTTCCTCGGCGACGTGGGGGCACAATGCGTAAAGACCGGCGTACTGCCATCAGAGGAAATAATCTGCGGTGTTGCACGCAAGCTGAGCGAATACCCAAGTGTAATCAAGGTTATAGACCCGGTGATAGTAAACAGCGTCGGCGAGAAACTGGTGGCTGACGATGCGATTGCAGCGTATCGAGAGCTGCTGTTCCCACAAGCTACGCTCATAACGCCCAACCACCGCGAGGCATCAGTACTGCTGGGCCATCCGGTCAAGGACATAGACAGAGACCTGCGCACGCTGTCGCAAGGCAGATGCTCGGTAATCGTAAAATCCATTGAGTGCGACGGCATGCTGTGTGACTATCTCTACAACAAAGAGACAGACCAAATAACCGAGTTCCGCAAAGAAAAGATACAGACCAACAACGTGAACGGGACCGGTGACTCCTTTGCATCGGCTATAGCCACATACCTTGCCAAAGGATATGACCTGAACCACGCCGTAGCAAAGGGAGAGGAATTCATACAGCGAGCGATATCGCTGGGTGCCGAATACGTGTTCGGCCACGACTTCGGCCCCGTCCACCCATGCTTCATGGAAGACAAGGAAATGCACGGGCGCATCTATGACTGAGGACGTGTACGACGACTGTTTACATATAATGAAAAATCAAGATAAACATAAAGACATGAAGACCAATTTAGAGACCATCTGCATACATGGCGGATGGAAAGCGAAGAAAGGCGAGCCGCAGCAACTGCCAATCTACCAGAGTACAACGTTCCGCTACGAGACCAGCGACCAGATGGCACGTCTGTTCGACCTCAAGGACAATGGATATTTCTATACCCGTCTGGCCAATCCTACCAACGATGCCGTCGCACAAAAGATAGCGGCACTGGAAGGCGGAACGGGCTGCGTACTGACCTCAAGCGGCCAGGCGGCAAACTTCTATGCGATATTCAATATTTGTGAGGCAGGAGGACATATCCTGACGTCAAACAACATCTACGGAGGGACATTCAACCTGTTCGGCGTCACACTCAAGAAGCTCGGAATCGAATGTACGTTCGTAGACCCGGAATGGGACGATGAAAAGATCGAAGCATGCTTCCGCGACAATACCAAAGCCTTCTTTGGCGAGACCATATCCAATCCCGGAGGAAAGATATTCGACATCGAGCGTTTTGCCAAAATGGCACACAAGCATGGTATCCCACTAATCGTAGACAACACTTTCGCGACTCCCATCAACTGTCGTCCGTTCGAATGGGGAGCAGACATAGTAACACACTCGACCACAAAATACATGGACGGCCATGCTACCCAGGTAGGCGGTGCCGTCGTAGACAGCGGCAACTTTGACTGGGACGCATACAAGGAGCGTTTCCCCGGCCTTACCACACCGGACGAAAGCTACCACGGACTCACGTATACCAAGACTTTCGGCAAGATGGCATACACCACCAAACTCGTCGTACAGCTCATGCGCGACCTCGGTTCTATTCCGTCTCCGCAGAACTCGTTCCTGCTGAACCTCGGACTGGAGACCCTTGCCCTGCGTATGCGCCAGCACTGTGCCAATGCGCAGAAAGTGGCAGAATGGCTGGAGAAAAATCCTAATGTCGGCTGGGTAAACTATGCCGGCCTTCCAAGCAACCCTCAGCACGAACTGGCAAAAAAATACATGCCGGACGGTACTTGCGGAGTAATAGCATTCGGGCTTAAGGGAAGCAGGGATGAAGCAATACGCTTTATGGACAACCTTGATTTCATCTCAATCGTAACCCATGTAGCCGATGCACGCACATGTGTCTTGCACCCGGCAAGCCACACTCACCGCCAGCTTACCGACGAGCAACTGCGTGAGGCTGGCATCTCTCCCGACCTGGTCCGCCTGTCGGTAGGCATCGAAAACGTAGATGACATAATCGCCGACCTGCAACAGGCGATGGCAAAGATGTAACATAATCCACAAACCATCGACATATACAAGCCCGGTGCATGGCTTTCATTAAGACAGTCACGCATCGGGCCGTCTATCTTACGACGATCTCGTCCACAAACAGCCAACCTCCCCTGGGAATACGCCTGGCACGGATATGCACATAGCGCGTACTTACCCGCTGTGTCAATGTATAAGTGCGTATGCAGTATGGAGCGTCGGGTACATTGTCATGGCTCATCTCCGTCCCGTTACACCATACTGTGGATGGCAGATATATCTCAGGTCCGCGGATCTGCAGGAATGACAGCGAGACTTCACTCACAGCACGCTCTCTCCCCAAGTCCACCGTCACATCCAGGTCGCTGCAGAATCCCTGCCAGCGGCCGTCGTCGTTGTTCCACGTCCCCCCAAGCCCGTCTGTCAGGGAAGAGTAGCCTGCCGCACTATAGCGGACGCTGAAAGGGATGCCGTACCCTACCCTACACCCTCGTGCAATATGCGACGATAGCTTTTCCGACGGCCTGCGCTGTCCTTTTTCGCTTCGTAAGTCAAAGGCATTTATACCCATCAGGCGCATACGGTCAGTCTCTGCCGACGCCCACTTCCTGAATTCTGCGAAAGACCCGCGCTTTCCTGATGCAATATGGGCAATTGCCAACGTCCTGGGCCACAACTGGTATTCAAGCGACGGTTCATCAGGGACATATTCGGTAAACAACGTAGACTGCAGCCCCAACAGGTGCCCTCCGCCGGACGACAGCACATCCTGCAAGACATCCTTCACGCCCCACACATGCTCCAACGGACGATAGCCGCCCATTGCCTCTGGCTGAGCCGGCGGACAATCCTGATAGCTGTCCATGTAGCACCATCCGGCAGGACACATTATGACGTCGTGGCCAAGGGCAAGTGCCCTTTTTGCAATTTCCGGGTCACGCCAGTTCATGATAACCATACTGCTGTCGGCAGGATCGTCAGACAGGGCCTCATCCCACACAATCATCCTGCGACCAAGATCCCGCACAATCCCGTTCATACGCCTCATAGCCTCGTGATAGTGCTCCTTCTGGGTTGCGGTCTCGTCTCCGCCGCAATGTATGTAGGCACAAGGGAAGACGTCCGCGACCTCCGTCAGGACATTCCTCATGAACTCGTAAGTCCGGGGATTACGCAAATCCAGCTCGGCATGGTTGAAAGCCAGTTCCGGATAAGCAGCGCAGACCTCCTCACTATGACCGGGGAACTCTATCTCGGGTACTACCGTAACACCCCGGCTCCCGGCATATGCAACGAACTTCCTAAGCTGCTCCTGCGTATAGTAGCCGCCAAATCCATTTATACTGTCGCTATACGCACGTATATATCCAAGGCCCTCTTTTTCGCCTCCGCAGTCCTCATTGGTGAATGGAGCATTCCACCAGTCACGCCACTCCCTGCGGCTTCGCCATGCACCTACGGCAGTCAGCCGAGGATAGCGTCTGATCTCCATGCGCCATCCTGCAGCATCCGTAAGATGCAGGTGCAACACGTTCAGTCCGTACAGGCTCATCAGGTCGACCTGACGATACAGCACCTCTATCGGAAAGAAACTGCGACTCACGTCAATCATGATACCACGCCACGGCATCTGCACACCGGCCACGTCTGTCACTTTTCCCGTTTTGGCAAACGACAGTCCGCAAGTTCCCGATATCTGCAGACACAGGGCAAAAAGAATCAAAATTGCACGTTTCATGCGGCAAATATAATAAATTTCACTATCTTTGTAGCATGACAAAGACACTATTCGCACTTGCACTGAGCCTTATGGTCACTGTAGCTGGAGCGCAGACATACTCTCCCTCTCCTGAAAACCTGAAGGCGCGTGAGGAATTTAGCGGCGACAAACTGGGAATCTTCCTGCACTGGGGCATATACAGCACCTTTGCACAGGGTGAATGGTACTTGCAAAACAGCGTGCCAGACAGGCATGAATATGCCAAGGCTGCAGACGCATTCTACCCACACCGCTTCGATGCACATGAATGGGTACGTGCCATCAAGGATGCCGGAGCAAGATACATCTGTTTCACCAGCAGGCACCACGACGGTTTCAGCATGTGGGATACCAAGCAGAGTGACTACAACATAGTAAAGGCGACCCCTTTCAAGCGCGACGTGGTCAAGGAGCTTGCCGAAGCCTGTCATGCCGAGGGTATACGCCTGCACCTCTATTACAGCCATATCGACTGGATGCGAGACGACTATCCCATGGGGCGTACAGGCCGACACTGCGGCAAGGACACGGCATCCGTCGGCGACTGGCCCGGATACTACCGGTTCATGAACAACCAGCTGACAGAACTGCTGACCAACTATGGCAAAATAGGCGCGATATGGTTCGACGGCTGGTGGGACCACGACAGCGACAAGAGGCCATTCGACTGGCAACTGGAAGAGCAATATGCCTTGATACACAGACTGCAGCCCCAGTGCCTGATAGGCAACAATCACCACATGAAGCCGCATGACGGTGAAGACATACAGATATTCGAGCGCGACCTGCCCGGCGAGAACACGGCAGGCTTCGTGGACCACGCAGCCCAGGTGAGCCAGCTGCCACTGGAAACAAGCCAGACAATGAACGGCATGTGGGGCTACAAGGTTACAGACCAGAACTACAAGACCACGGCAGAAATCATACGGCTGCTGATACGTACCGCCGGCAAGGGTGCCAACCTCCTGCTAAACATAGGTCCGCAGCCCAACGGGCAACTGCCGGCCACTGCACTTGACCGCCTGAGGGAACTGGGCAAATGGACAGGAACATACGGCCCTACCCTGTACAACACTACGGCTGGCCCGGTAAGACCTTGCGACTGGGGAGCGACTACCCAAAAAGGAAAGACCATATACGTCCACGTAACCAAGAGCGACACAAGGTCTATAACCATACCACTGACCAGAAAGCCCAAGAGCGTCACCGAGTATATAGGCGGCCGGAACCTGCACAGCACATTCGACAGGAAAAACGGACTCACCATTATCCTTCCGAATAAATTGGACACACCAGATCACGTAATAGTGATTGACAGGCAATAAAATCAGAAACAAACAAATACACTATGGCATACATCAAGGCTATATCATACTATCTGCCGGAAAAGGAACTGAGCAACAAGGATCTCCTGAAGGATTTCCCCGACTGGACTGGCGAGAAAGTCCTCAACAAGGTCGGCGTCCAGTCACGACACCTGGCTGCACAGGACGAGACTGCGGGCGACATGGCAGAAAAAGCCGCAAGGAGGCTGTTCGACGAATACGGCATAGACCCCAAGGACATAGACTTCATCCTCCTATGCACCACACAGCCAGACTATATCACGCCACACACGGCAGCCCTGTTGCAAGACCGGCTCGGAATACCTACCACGGCAGGATCGCTCGACTACAACCTGGGATGCTCGGGATGCATATACGGAATGGCCCTTGCCAAAGGCCTGATAGCAGGAGGTATTGCCAGGAACGTGCTGTTGCTGACATCAGAGACCTTCAGTAAGATACTGCACCCATCAGACGTAAGCAACCGCACCATCTTCGGCGACGGAGCAGCAGCATGCCTGATATCCACGGACGGCATTGCAGAGATAGGAGAATTCGTCCTCGGCACAGACGGCAGCGGTGCCGGGAAACTCATCGTCAGGAACGGTGCATCACGCCACCCCGGACATACGGGCAGGCAATACACAGACGAAGACGGACACACGCACTATGACGACTATGTCTACATGGACGGCTCGGGTATCTATTACTTCACCATAGACAGCGTGCCGCCACTGGTAGAGGACATACTAAGGAAGAACGGCAAGACACTGGACCAGACAGACTACTTCATATTCCATCAGGCCAACCAGTACATGCTCAACACACTGCGCCGCTCATGCGGCATACCCAAGGACAAGTTCCATGCAGACCTCACAAACACAGGCAACACCGTATCCTCGACCGTATTGATAGCACTCAGGCAGTGCCTTGACAAAGGGACTATACAGCAGGGAATGAATGTACTGATAACCGGATTCGGCGTCGGCCTCAGCTGGGGCGGCACGACACTGAGGTTCTGAGACTAACGACCTACGACACGTAAAAATTACACTGCATTAGTGCAATTTTGCCGTATTATTGCATATTAACCATCCTGCAGGCAAGAGAATGTTCCCTATGCCATGTGCATTCGCGTACAGCGGAGAGATTTCGTATTCCTCGAAGCCTGCTAACCCACAACCGATTCGAGTGACCAGGAACTTCAAATCAGGATGTCCCCTGGCAAACGGGGAACTGGAATGAAAAAAAGGATGGATATTGTCCGTATCGGGAGCGCTCGCATGCTTAGGAGCATTGACGGCCGGTCACAATATATCCGGTCCCCTGTTCTTTATCGCAACAGGGCTGATGCTCATCAACAAGACTGATAGCGACAAAAGAGGATAAAGACCTGATTGTCCTGGCAACCCTCCATTATCTTCTGACGAATGATACCGTCAATCCATCAAGACAGACTCCACGTTAAAACGAGGACGTCCCTTGACCTCTATGTATATCTTTCCTATATACTCTCCTATGATTCCTATTGTCTATTTATTACCTGTGTCGTCCATGCACAACCCTCCTAATCATAAAAAAGACAACAAGACTGCTAATCACAAGCGTTGGTACAAACGCCACCCTGTCGTCCATCGCCATCTGGCGTACGAATACATACATAAGCCCCATCCTGACGACGAACAGATTGAAAAGGTGCACCAGTACGATACCGACAAGATTCCTGATACTCGCCTGCGTACCGAACGTCCAATATACAGTAAGCAGATAGTTTATCGTCAGGCTGGTCAGATACCCGGCAATCATGGCCTGCTGATAAGGAACGAACATCCTCAGCACATAGAAAAGTACCATATCCGTCATTGTGCATATACATCCGACAATGATGAACCTCACGAACTGTCTGACTGACTCCTTCATATCTTATCCGATAATCGCCTTACGCAGGAAAAAGCTGACACAGGATAACAATTACAGCTTCGTTTCGTTATAACAGCGTGCCAGGTATATCGGCCGTTTCTTCGTTTCATTAAATATTCGTCCGATATACTCGCCCAAAATACCCAAAGCCACAAGCTGAATACCACCCATAAGCAGTATGGCAACGACTATTGTGGTAAATCCCCTCGCATCGTCACCGAATATAATGGTCTTGGCCGTGTAGAATATCATTAGCATGAAGGAGCCAAACGCAATGATACCACCTGCTACAGTCGCTATGCGCAGCGGAGCTATCGTAAAGCTTGTAATACCCTCTACGGCAAGGTTAAGCAAACTCCAGAAATTCCATTTGCTGTCTCCTGCAACCCTGTCGCCACGGTCAAACACTATCTCTTTCTTCCTGTATCCAATCCAGCAGAACATGCCTTTTGTGTATCTCTCCGATTCCCTAAGACATTTAATGGCATTGATACAGCAACGGTCCAGAAGACGGAAATCTCCGACATTACGTAATACGTCGAACCTGGTCGAATAGTCCAGAATCCTATAGAAAGCCAACGAGAACATCCTCCTAAGCCAACTCTCACTGCCACGACTCTCCCTCTTGGCATATACGTCATCATAGCCCTGTTCCCAGTAGTCAAGCATCCGGGGAATCAGAGAAGGCGGATCCTGAAGGTCTGCATCCAATATAACCATACAGTCACCCTTCACATAGTCAAAACCTGCAAGCATGGCATTTTCCTTTCCGAAGTTTCTGGTAAGGTCAATATAGTTTATTCTTGCATCACAGGCTCGCAGTCCCTTGATGATATCAAGCGTGCCGTCCCTGCTGCCGTCGTTTACGAAAAGAACCTCCCATTCATAACCGGGATTTCCGTCCATCAGTGACTTAAGTTCAGGGTAAAGCAGCGGCAGCGACTTCTCTTCATTATAACAAGGAACTAGAATAGAAACCTTTTTCATATTATCGCAATCTATAAAAATACTGACTAATCCTCCCTTTCATACAAATATAAATGCTGACGCATGACATCGTCTGACGACAAGCCCTCCAGCCCCAGGCTATACATCAGATTGCGCATGAACATATTCGGGTTCAGGAGGAAATGATATCTGTACAGCTCCTCCTGATGACATACTAATCTGTAGTTTTCCGGAACTGGCGCATCGTAATACTCCAACGTCTTCGTTATCGGTGTCTTTCGTATCAGAAACTTTGGCCTGACACGTTCTATACATTCCTTCTGTTCTGTACGGATTTCGGGCTTCCTTGAATTCGGAGCGAAGAAGAAGCGGTTGGGCGGAAGCACGTCGGCCAGCAGGTAGATACCCGTCTCGTGCGAACTGAAGGTAAGCACGTCATCCCTACGGTCCTTGTGTGCGTCCACATACCTGGCTATCGGGATTATACCAGAGTGGAAAGTACCGCTCACAAGCGTTACGAAATTGTAGCTCGTAGCAACTGCCACCGTAGCGACAAGGCACATGACGCTCTTGGCCTGCCATGTCTCTCGCACGTTACGCAGGAAGTATATCACCAGCGGAGAATAGACGAACAAAACCAGGAAATAGTATATGTGAACAGGCCACAAGGTAAAGCTGACAATCTGCATTCCATAGCACATAACCACAAGCAGGCGGACGTCTCGCCTGACTTTTGTAAAGGCGACTGGAAGTACCAGTACGGCGGCTATCGCAACCTTCACAAAGAAGAACCATGCGACATCGGGCTCGCCGTTAGATGCCTTTCCTCCGTACTGAAACAGGTTGGTGTAGAAATAGGCATCATACATGTCGGAGAGTGTTCCTTTGGACAGGAAATACAGAATGCACAGGGCTGACACGAGCAGGAAGCCTGCCATCGTCCACAGGGTAATCCGATATATGTCCTGAATCTTGTTCCTGAGGTAGCATATATGCATCAAGGCCAGCAAGGCGGCAAAGTGGAATATGACTATGGTGAACTTCATCCAGAATATCACGCCCATGCCTATGCCGACAAAAAGCAGGGTGGTCATCGACGGCAACGTACCTTTCTTCAGGTAAGTGAGCATCCAGTAAAGAGTGTAGCTGAGAATGGGAAGGCAAAGCTCCTCGACGCTGTCGCCGTAGAAAAAGAAATCAGTAGTCACTACGCACATGCCTATAAGGCACGTGAGGGGCATGTCTATCCAACTGTTGCTGAACAGACGGATGATCCTGTAGCTGTACCACAGGAATCCCCAGTAGCAGAATATCTCTATAAGGTAGATCCCGAAAAAGCTACGGTAGGATATCCAGGCGGCAAGCTCGTGGATGAGAAACAGTATCGGACCCTTGTGGTCGAATATCTCCTTGTAAAGAAGCTTTCCTGAGAGCATGGACTTGCCTATGGTCATGAACACGTTTGCATCGTCCCACGGGTTCAGGGGATACAGGAAGGAGCTTGCGCTGAAAAGGGTTATACAGACAAAGGCCACAGTCAGGAGAAAGAGGGACTTCCACTTCTCACTCGACACCCCAGGCCAGAATTCATTAAAAATCTTCATCAACATAATATGTTATTCTTTCTTTCCCTTAATAACTTGACAAAAGCAGCATAATCAGGGCTGACCCTGGATGGGCAGGGCCAGCCCTCCATGGCAATCATGTATAGACAAACAGAACTACATAATAAGCCATTGGTGTGGGATCTATTGACACAGCAGACAAAGTCATGACTCCCGACCGTACGTTTTACTACAGATATTGAGTAAGCAAATACTACTGATGTAGTAACGAGATTTAGACTGGAGACGGGAGTCATGGTATTTTTCATCAGGGCTAAGGCTATGTGCAAAATCCAACGGTTATTTTCTACAAATCAGAACTGTATTCCAAGTCCTAAGTTATGTATGCCGGTACTCTGTCCTGCCACAACTGCAGAATAGAGATAACCCAAAAACAGTCTCTTGTATGCCAGGCGTGCGCCGAAGTTCCACCTGAACATAGGGTTACCAGCGAGGAACCCCAGAGCAAACTGAGGACCGGTTACAGGGGTGATTCCGAAATCCCCTGCCTTGAACTTGTATGCAAAGTCGAGAGGAATGTTCATTTCACCATTATGTTTGTCTCCGTATCTTCTATAGCAGTTAATATATCGAAAGTCAATACCCGGCTCAATAAAGAGCGGCAACCTGCCTTTCGTAAGATTGATACCACGCTTATAACTGAAAAGACACGCTCCATCTCCGCCATTATATCTACCAGGCGCTCCGGAAACATAGCCAATCTGTATCAGGTTATAGCCTTTGGTGTCCGAATGTCTCCAGAAGGTTTCTCCCTCTGTACCGGTCGCTATCCCCGAAGGCTCGTCAAGCAGCTCTTCGTATCCGCCACGCCAGTCCTGTGACTGTGCGTATGTGGCGGATACGGACAAGAGCAACGAGCCTATGAAAAAGAGAATCTTCTTCATAGTGATTGATTTTTAACGGTTCTGACTATTTCTTGCAGTTCTTTTCGCACCCTTCGGAAGACTGGCCGTTTACGAACTTGTAGCTCACGTTCTTCTGGCCACGGAATACGGGGTCGGTCCACACCTTGTCCGGCATAGAGCGGAAGTTCTTGTACTTGGCAGGACGGCCGGATACAGTCACGCTTGTGACTTTCTTGCCAAACCAGCCCTTCTTCACACTTACCACGAACATCGGCTCAACCAACAGGTCGGCATTGCCATATTTGCTCAGGCACTCCTGTACGGCAGCACGCTTGCAATTGGATTCGCCTGCACGGTTAATCTCCTTGGAAGGAGTCATAGTATAAACCACACGTTCGGGAGACACATCCAGATCTGCAACAGATGCGTTGTACATGGAATAAGGCATCACCTCAGTACGGGCTGTCTTGTTCGTAGTCGTACATGAAACGAAACACAGAGTAGCAATAGCTACCATAAACAATTGCTTCTTCATAACAATAGTTTTTTTTGATTAAATAATTAGGTTGATTCTTGAATTTCAGATTCTGCCAAAAGCCTTAGCCCTGATATAGGAATTCGGCATATCTTGATTTTCGGATAGTCTGGTATTCAGAAGATGCGGCCGAAGATGGTTATCTTGAGCATGGGGTAAACTGGTATCTTGTCGGATATTTATGCTGAAATGCTACTTGCCATAGTGCTTCTTGCCGTCTTGAATGTAGAATCCATGTGCGGGCTTCTCGTGCAGGCGACGACCGTGAAGGTCGTATATGGCGGTGTCGTCATGTGAGACTGTCTGGGTGGCGGAATCCTCTGCCTCGTTTGCCTGCAGGGAGTCTATGCCTGTAGGATTGTCTATGGGTGTTACTGACTTGTTAGCAACAAGCATAACTGGTTTGCCGTTTATTGTCGCTCCGTCTTCCGTCATCTCAATGGCCAAAGCGGTTGGCACCATCGAGAGTGAAAGGTTGTCCTCCGCATCGTATGCAGCATACATCCCTGCGCCTATGTTATACAGGTATGTGTCGCTGCCGTTCCGTATCACCTGCCAGCAAGCACCTGTGTCGCTGTCGTCAAGGTTCAGCGTATAGGCAACTTTCTTCAGTGTCTTTGCTGACTTGTCATATACAGGGAAGTTCCTCCCGCTTCTGTCGGCTATCATATATACGGCATCATTACGGATATCGTCGGCACTGGTCGCGAATTCCTTTATGTGGAGGAACTCTCCCCATTTTGTATTGAATATGTAATCCCATACAGTACCATCTGGGACATATAGTTGAGTATGAAGATACACCCTGTCGGAAAAGACATCTTTGGCTATATCATTGTCACCATGGTTTATAATCGTCTGCAATTGACAACCAGAGAAGGCAGCATGGCCAATATTAGTGACGCTATTGGGAATAGTCAATGATGTCATGCCTGTGCAACCACAGAAGGCCAAATCGTTAATACTGGTAATGCTGTTGGGAATAACCACATCTGTTACCTCATGTCCATTGATGTACAGGTGCTTGGCATAATATAATGGATTAGAGTAAGAATCGCTAAATGTTATATTACACAGGCTCTCTATGCTGGCAAACTCGGCTTTTGTCAGACCAGAGCAACCAGAGAAGGCATCCCGGTCTATACTGGTGACGCTCTCAGGGATGGTCACAGAGGTCAGACCGGTGCAGTCAGAGAAGGCACCTTCGCCGATGCTGGTGACGCTCTCGGGGATGGTGACGGATTTCAGGCTGGAGCAATTCCTGAAGGTATAATCGTTAATACTTGTGATACTGTTGGGAATAACCACACCTGTTACTTCCTGTCCATTGATGTACAGGTGCTTGGCATAATACAATGGATTAGAGTAAGAACCGCCAAATTTAATCTTACACAGGCTCTCTATGCTGGCAAACTCGGCTTTGGTCAGACCGGTGCAACCTTCGAAGGCAGAACCAATGCTGGTGACGCTCTCGGGGATTGTGACTGATGTCAGTCCGGAGCAATTATAGAAGGTATAAGCGTTAATACTGGTAATGCTATTGGGAATAACCACATTTGTTACCTCCTGTCCATTGATGTACAGGTGCTTGGCATAATATAATGGATTAGAGTCAGAATCGCTAAATTTTATCTTACACAGGCTCTCTATGCTGGCAAACTTGGCTTTGGTCAGGCCGGTGCAATTATAGAAGGCTCTTTCGCCAATGCTGGTGACGCTCTCGGGGATGGTGACTGATGCCAGGCCGGTACAACCATCGAAGGCATTACTGCCAATGGTAGTGACGCTGTTGGGGATTGTGACTGATGTCAGGCCGTCGCAATAACGGAAGGCATAACTGCCAATTGCTGTTATATTGTCACCAAGAATATATTCCTTTACCTGATAACCAAAAATACTAGTAATAGTGAAGGTGTAAGATGTCTTGGAAACCACATCATTGGAATTGAGGGTCACCGATGTCAGGCCGGTGCAACCTTCGAAGGCATGCCAGCCAATGCTGGTGACACTCTCGGGGATGGTGACTTTTGTCAGACCTGAGCAATTATAGAAGGTATAAACGTTAATACTGGTAATGCTGTTGGGAATAACCACATCTGTTACTTCCTGTCCATTGATGTACAGGTGCTTGGCATAATATAATGGATTAGAGTCAGAATCGCTAAATTTTATCTTACACAGGCTC
>DFKL01000142.1 GCA_002373535.1 Prevotellaceae bacterium UBA3646
TCTGACCGCTCATCTCGTAATAGTATATTGGCGTAGCCCAGCAGATGACGTCGGATTCCATTACTTTTGCCATGATGTCGTTTACGTCGTCTTGGATGATGCATCGTCCCAGTTTCTGGCATGCCAGGCAACCTTTGCAGAACCGGATGTCTTTGCCGGCGAGTGAGATTTTCTCTACTTGGTTTCCTGCAGCCATGGCACCTGCTGCAAACTGATCTGCCAGCATTTCGCTATTGGAACCATGGCGTAGGCTGGTGGAGATGACCGTTACTTTCTTCATAGTCTTATCTTTTTATTGTTTCTTATATATAGTCCATTTGTCGGCTTTGTTGTTTTCCGGCCGCCGAGTGTGTAATATGTGTCAGGAGCCAGTCTGTCTTCGCATAGCTGGCTGATATGTGTCTGGCCTGCCGTCAGTGACAGGGTAACACGTATCTTGCCTTGGCCGGGCTTGAGGAATGATTCCAAATCGTCCGGTGACTCGTATTGTATACATCCCAGACGGGTGTAGTCCCATGTGTTTGAACCGTAGAAAAGTACGATGTTGCTCCCGTTGTATAGGACGACGTCGCCGGCTTTAGTCGTAGTCTGCCTGTCGTCGCGAGTGAGCGAACAGCCCAAATCTCCTACTTTCTCGAAACCACCGTAGTCTTCGGCTTCGAATGTAATTGGCGACTGTTGCAGAATGGCGGTCAGTTCACGTGTGGCGACGTTGTCCTCAAGCATTACGGGGAATGTGTGTCCGTTGGCTGTGATGTACATTATGTCTGTGTCTGATTGCTTTTCCTGAAAGTTTTGTGCCTTGAGCCACTCTTCTATCAGTGTAGCACGGCTCTGGTGGTTTGCGGCATTGATCCACAGCGCATCTCCTGTCCATGTAACGTCAGGCAGCAGTCGCTTGGCATCGCTGATTACTGTGCCGATACTGCTGGAATGGCTCGATACTATCAGCCCGACATGTTTTCCTGACATATCCGATGCGTTGCGAAACAGGAAACTTTGCATGATTGCAGCCATTTTGCTCCACCACAATGGTGTGATGACCACGATATTCTCATAATCTTCCATCGTGATGTTTACAGGGTCGATGGCAGGATAGCTGGCTGCATTGTCCGGGTCGTTTTTTATCGTGTTAAGCATTTGTGTGCCCAAGGCATAGTTGTCGGCATCGTATTTCTGGCCTTTTTCTGCAGGTCGTATTTCCAGTATGTCTGCCTGAATCTGGTTGGTAAGTGTAGTTGCTATCTCGCGGCAGTTGCCTGTATAGCTATAATACACGACCAGGGTCCTGGCCTGTGTGCCGGCAGTCAGCAGCGTAAGCAGTGCAAAGACTGCGGTTGATAGTCTTTTCTTCATTCTTCGTGTGTTAAATCTCCGGGTCGGTATCTGTTTTTACTTGCTGTCACCCATACCGGTTCGTTTGTCATGACAGGCTTGTTGACAGCCATGACACCAGACAGGTTGTGTGGCGAATAAGGCTCCTCGAGATAGCGTATGTCTTCTGCCGTCAGAGTGACATCGAGTGATTTCACGGCATCCTGGATATGATGCACTCTGGTTGCTCCGACTATTGGTGACTCGACCTTTGTCAGCAACCATGCCAGTGAAATCTGCGTCATTTCCACCGAATAGCGGTCTGCCAATTCAATGACTCGCTCCACGATATGTTTGTCCTGCTCTGCAGTGGCGTCGTACTTGAAATGCATGAACGTGTCTTCTTCCTGCCGTCTGGATGTCTCGCCGGGATGCTTGGCCAGCTTGCCGGAAGCCAGTGCACTGTATGGTGTCTGTGCTATGTTGTCCTCGTGGCACAATGGCTGCATCTCCCGTTCTTCCTCGCGCATTATCAGGTTGTAATGGTTCTGGACGCTGACGAACCTGGTCCATCCGTATTTCTCAGCCATCGAGTTGATCTTTGCCAGTTGGTATGCGTAGACATTCGCAATGCCTATGTAACGGGCCTTGCCCGTACGAACTGTCTCGTTGAGTCCTTCCATGATTTCTTCGGCAGGCGTCCTGTAGTCCCATATGTGGTATATGTACAAGTCTACGTAATCCATGCCCAGATGCTGCAGGCTGCTGTCTATCGAGTCCAGCACATGCCTGCGGCCGTCTATGCCTTTTTGGATTTCTTGGTCCGTACGTGGCAGGAATTTGGTGGCTACGACAACTTCCTCGCGTCTGGCCATGTCGCGCAATGCCTTTCCCACATACTGTTCCGACGTCCCCAGCTGATATGCTATGGCTGTGTCGAAGAAATTGACTCCCAGGTCAAGTGAACGTCGTATTATCTGTCGTGTCTGCTGCTCGCCTACAGTCCATGTGTGTTGCCCTATGGCAGGGTCGCCGAAACCCATGCAACCGAGACAGATGCGCGAGACACACAGGTCAGAATTGCCTAATTGTACGTATTCCATGTCGTGTCTGGCCTTGCCGGTGCCTAAAGACTGTCCTTCAGCACCTGGACTATCTCTTCGCGATTCAGTATGTAGTATCCGCCCTGACAGATAGGACAGGCATCGGCCATTCCTTCGATCTGTCGGGGTTCTGCTCCGCAGTCGGTGATGTTCATCGCCAATCCCAGCTGGCGCATCCATTCCTCCATCTTTTCCAGTCCTTCCATGGCAATCTGTTTCTCACTCTTTCCTTCGGTTGTCACACTCCATACGTTTGCAGCGAGTCTTACGAACTTGTGTACGGCATCTGCCGACTTGCTGATGAGCAGCCGATAGTATGCTCCGCTGACCGCGGCAAGCGTATGGCCGTGTGTCGCATCGGTGTATGCGGCTACGGCCTGCCCCAGCATGTGTACCATCCAGTCTGTGCTCTTGCCACGGTCTATGAGTGTGTTCAGTGCCCATGTCGCCGTCCACATGATGTTTGAGCGTGCCTCGTAGTCTTGTGGATTGACAAGTGCCTTGCGTGAGCTGACTATAAGCGAGCGCATCAGTCCTTCGGCTATGTAGTCGCTGGTGTTGTCGTCTGTCCCGGACAGATATTGCTCCAGGATGTGACTCATAATATCGTAGATGCCGGCGACCATCTGGTATTTGGGAACTGTGAACGTAAAGCGCGGATTGAGTATGGCGAAGTCGGGGTTGCGGAAATTGTAGAACATCTTGCGGTTTTCCGAGTGGCTGGAGATAACCGAGCAACTGTCCATCTCGGAACCGGTACCTGCCATGGTAAGTACACAGCCTACTGGAATCCAGCGGCATGTCATTGGTTGCCAGTTCTTGAAATAGTATTCCCATGGATCTCCGTCGTACCATGCACATCCTGCTACAGCCTTACAGTAGTCGACGGTTGACCCGCCGCCTACGCCCAGGATAAAGTCTACCTGTTCGCGCCGTGCCAGTCTGGCTCCTTCCAGCACTTTCTCTATAGTCGGGTTCGGCATTACGCCGGACACCTCAACCACGTCGCATCCGGCCTGTGCCAGCTGCTCCATGACCTGGTCATAGATTCCGTTACGCTTGATACTGCCGCCTCCGTAACAGAGCATTATCTTGTGGCCGTAGTTCTTCAGTTCTTCACTGAGTCTGCTCAGGGAATCCTCACCGAAATGCAACTTCGTGGGATTGTGGAATGTAAAGTTGCCTAACATAGTATTGTCGTCTTGTCAGAGTATAATAATATTTTCAATTATCAATCGCTGTGCAAAGTTATGTGATAAACTCTACAGACATATTACACAAAATAGCGAAAAATATACCAATTTTACAGAAAAAGATGTTTTTCGTAAGAAAATATACCATTTTTGGTTAGTCTTTCCGCTTGTTATTCCTATTTTTGCCAAGCAATGAAGAAGATTCTGAAGATAAACACTCCTAACGACTATGCCAGGTTTGTGGATGCGCCGATACTGCATCCTATGATAAGCATCATCCACTATGATGAACTGGCTCCTTTCCGGCACAGCCTGAACAACTATGGGGTATATGGTCTGTTTATCCAGCGACAGTTTCCCCATATCCTGTCCTATGGCATGAAAAGCCTGCAGGTCAGCGATGCTTCTATCATCGCCGTTGCACCGGGACAGATAGGCGGAATAGAGGATAATGGAGAAAGAATCTCGCTGTCCGGATGGGTTCTGATGTGGTCGCCAGAGCTGCTGCGGGGCTCGGAATTGGAGACGATAGCTGACAGATACCGGTATTTCTCTTATTTTTATGCCAACTCATTGCGTATGGAGCCTGACGAGTGGCTATGTATCACGCAACTGCTTGCGCAAATGCGCAACGAGATGAGAGATTCCAAGGACACCACTTCGCTGCGTCCAATCCTGCTTGCCTATCTTCGCCTTATCCTGGAATACTGCAATCGTATCTATCTGCGTCAGCTTTCGGTGAGTGACAATGACGGCAACGACCTTCTTAAACGCTTCTACGACCTGTTGCAATCCTATTTCAGCAAGAACAGGCAGTTGTCACACGGCCTGCCGACTGTCGCCTATTGTGCATCAGAGCTGGCATTCTCACCACGCTATTTCGGAGACGTCGTACGCAAGGCAACTGGTGGAACGGCCATTGCATATATCCATAACTATGTAATAAACCTTGCAAAGAGCCTTCTGATGAAAGGGCACAACGTCAATGAGACGTCGCGCCTTCTTGGGTTTGACTATCCCCATCATTTTACTCGTCTGTTCAAGAAGATTACGGGTATTACGCCGACAGAATTCCTGAGGGGCTGAGCAATACGGCTATAAAAACAATCTCCTCCTGCAACGATGTCATGGATTTCATACCGTACCGTCGCAGGAGGGGATACTGTTATGTCGGGCTCAAGTTATTTTATCACAATCTTCTTGCCATTGTAGATATAGATGCCTTTGGCACTTGGACGTGAAGACAGGCGCAGACCGTCTATGGTGTACCATGTGTCCTGCTGGTTGCTTGCCTTGCTGAAATCGTTGACCTCGATGATACCTGTCGATTCATCGGTGCTGGTATCCTCGGTAAGCCAATTGGTGTCAAGAGCGAAAGTTATTTCTTCCTCAGGCACCGGAGTGGTCTCGAAGTCGAACACCGAGGCATTATAGTCGGTCTTGTCGGTGATGGTGAAGTAATAGTAAGAACCGTGTGTCGCATTGATAGGCTTTGTCATGGTCTTGCCATTGTTGGATGTGGCCTCGATGTAGTAGTCTACCGTAATGCCTTTGTCTGTGATTTCGCTACCTTCGGTAAGGCTTGTCAGTGGTATGCTGCAGCTCCAGCGGTTGCCGTTGCCTGTAAGTGCTGCTTGCTTCCATTCGC
>DFKL01000028.1:0-2163 GCA_002373535.1 Prevotellaceae bacterium UBA3646
CGAATACACCTTCGACGAGCACGACGAAGCCATGGCATACTCCCTCTCCGTACCATTCGTCAGCACCTTTGTCTTCTCTGCCGTGATGAAGCAACAGGACGCCCCCGGCACCACGTTCAAGCGCCACCTCCAGATAGCACGAGGAGTACTCAGCGAGGACGACACCCTGCTTCGCGAGATACTCTTCAACCCCCGTACCAAGCACCACGTCGAGGCCATCCGCGGCGAGCTCAAGGAACTCATCCAGCTCATAGACGACAAAGACGAGGCCGGCCTGGACCGATACCTCACCAAGATACGCAACAACATCAATCAGCAGACATGCTAGGCACTATAGTCAACACCGCCACCATCATCGTCGGCACCACATTCGGAGCCATCGTACGCAACGGCATACGCGACCGTTACAAGGCCGCCATGTTCAATGCCCTCGGCCTCGCATGCCTCGTACTCGGCGCCCACGCCACCATATCCAACATCCCCCGCAGCCAGTATCCCGTCATGTTCATCCTCAGCCTCTCCATAGGAGCCGTCGTCGGAACCAGGCTGGACCTGTCAGGCAAGGTCGACAAGCTCAACGCCCGCCTCAACGCCCGTCAAGGCCATGACGCCAACAGACTCCAAGGCCTCGTCACAGGCCTCCTCCTATACTGCATCGGAACCTTTGCCATCGTAGGCCCCGTCCTCTCAGCCCTGTCCCCGACCCACGGCTGGGCAATCGGCGAGCAAGCCAATACATACCTCTATACAAATGCCACCCTGGACCTCGTGACCTCAGCCGTGCTCGCAGCCTCCTACGGATGGATTATGATGCTGGCAGCCCCCGTCCTGTTCCTGTGGCAAGCCACGTTCTACGCCATAGCCATGTACTTCGGCGACGGGATGCCCGAGCCCATGCGCTGCGAACTCTCCATCGTCGGCGGAGTCCTCATCGTCAGCTCCGGCCTCGGCATCCTCGGCATCAAGGACTGCAAGACCGTTAATCTCCTGCCCAGTCTGCTCGTCCCGGTACTCTTCTATACCCTGAAAGAACTCCTCACGACATAGCCCCCATGACCACTATCGCCCATATATACAACGCATACACCGGCAAGTTCGGCGTGCCACGCCAGAGCGGACTCGTCGACGGCATGCTCTCACGCATAGTCCTCGAGCCAGGCTACCGCCGCCAGGAAGCCCTGCGCGGCCTCGACACCTTCAGCCATATATGGCTCCTGTGGACCTTCGACGTCCACGGCAAGGGACTCACCGTCCGTCCCCCCCTACTTGGCGGCAACCGACGCATGGGAGTCTTTGCAACACGCTCCCCCTTCCGCCCCAACAATATCGGCCTCAGCAGCGTACGCCTTGACAGGATAGACCACGACGCCCCCGACGGCCCCGTACTCTACGTATACGGAGCAGACCTCGTCAACGGCACCGCCATCATAGACATCAAGCCCTACCTCCCCTTCACCGACAACCACGCAGACGCCACAGGCGGATGGACCGACACACTCTCCGTCCCCCCGCTGCCAGTCATCCTCACCGACCACACACGAACCACATACCCTAACCTTACCCCCCACGACTGGGACCTTATCACCCAGATGCTCCAGAACGACCCCCGTCCGCACTACCAGGACGACCCCCGGCGCACATACCGGCTGGACTATGCACGGCACACAATCAACTTTACCGTCAGGGACGGCAAGGCCATAGTAGAAGATAACCAAACCTAAACATACCAATCATGAAAAGAATTATTTTAGCACTCATGCTGCTCACGGCAATGACAGCAAAGGCACAGGTAGACAACTACTGTCTGGAATTCGACCCCGCAGGAATCGTCAATCTGGGCAAGGTCAGCACCCTTCCCGCCACAGAAGGAGACTATACCCTGCAGCTCTGGTTCTGCCCCACCCGGTGGACCCCCAAGGCCTCCCTCGTGCGAAGCAACACGTTCAGCATCAAGCTGGGCAACAATCATGCACTGGTATTCAACGACGGAACCAACCACCTCACCATTACCGACAGCCGCATAGGCGAAGGCAAATGGTGTCACCTCACCATGCGCGCCGACAAGGCCGCCAACCAGACCACCGTCACCCTTAACAACATCAAGACCTATACCCTTGACCACTACCTCTCACTCCCAGCCAAGACCAACTCCATATGGCTCGG
>DFKL01000028.1:2222-11343 GCA_002373535.1 Prevotellaceae bacterium UBA3646
ATATGGCTCGGAGGCAACTACCAGGGCCGTATCGACGAGGTCCGCCTGTGGAAGACCAAGCTCCCCACCGATTACGACAGCTTCTACAACAATACCCTCAACAAGCTGCACCCCCAGTGGTCATCCCTGCTCGGATACTGGAAGGCCGACCAGGAACAATGCCCCAACGTCATCAACTTCAAGAACGAGACCGTCAAGGGCACACAAGCCACCACCGGACTGCACGGAACCATGTCATCAGACGGAGTCAGGAAAGTCAAGTACACAGACAATCCACAGATGAAGTACCGCATACACATGGCATACGACAACCTCGAGCATACCTTTACCAACGGTTTCGACAGCGACCATTACGGCTGTCTCAGCAACTACATCTCCATCTTAGGCATCAGCACCGACAAGAACGGCAACGCATGGTTCAATGCCAAGGTACACCAAGGCACCCCCGGCGAAGGCGCCGAATACCTGGAAACCTTCGGCAATTCCAGCAACAAGCGCACCGGCCTCCTGCACCTTACCACCGAGGCAGCCACCATGACCCTGCCACAGAACGTGATACCCGCCGACGCCACCAACTTTACCCTCGAGTTCTGGCTCAATATCGACGAGTGGCGTGAAGGCGGCAAGATAATCACCAAGCACGCCGACGACGACCACTACCTCGAGATCACCATGGGAGCCCCCAATGCCGACGGCAGTTCAGGAAGCCTCTACCTGCAATACAACGGCAGCGAGAAGCAGAAGCTCGAAGTATGGAACGGCAGCGGCACGACCACCGTGCTGCGCACCGGCAACTACTGGTACTTCATCGCCGTCACCCAGGCCAACATCCCCGAGCTGGCAGGCAATGCCATCGGCCTGGGCAGCGCACCCATGATACTCGGCCAGGGCGCCAAGTGCAAGTTCGACAACCTCGCCACATGGAACGTCACACGCACCGAAGCCCAGATCACCAGCGACCGCGGCGGCGCCGAGATGCCCGCACCAGGCGTCCGGCTCGAAGCATACAGCTTCTACAACAAGATAGGATACTACCGCTTCGACAAGCCCCACAACCTCGGCTTCGACAGCTACTCCATGCCCGGCTACATGGACTATATGAAAGCCACCGCAGGCAACCTGCGCGGCCAGCGCTGGATTGTCACCGCCACACAACCCTCTGACAACACCCTCTCCACAGCCATAGGCAGCGACGCCAACCGCAAGCGCATGGCACAGGCCCTCGCAGCATGCGCCAACCAAGAAGGCGTCGACGGCATCGACATCGACTTCGAATGGCTCTACAGCGAATCAGGCTGGCGCAACATAGGCCTCATGCTCAAGGAACTGCGACCACTCCTCGCCGCCGGCAAGATCATCTCCGTCAGCATGCACAACGTCACCTACAACTTCCCCCGCGACCTCATGCAATACGTCGACTACTTCAACATCCAGCAATACGGCCCCCAGGCCACACACTCATACTACTCCACCTACGTCAGCTACGTCGACAAGATCCTCAACTGGGGAGTACCACGCGACAAGCTCCTGCCCTCCTACGCCACCATCAGCAACAGCGGCGGCGGAGCCGGCTCCATAGGCTACAACTGGAACGCCACCAACATCGCCGACGATCAGGACGAATTCGTCTACAACGGCCACAACTACGTCATGAACTCCCTCAACCAAGTCGTAGACCGCACCCGCTACGCACGCGACAACGACCTCGCCGGCATCATGTACTGGGACATGTGCAACGACCTCATCTCCACCAATGCACGCTCCATGGCACGTCGAAGCTCATACATCATCAACTCCAACGTACACCCCCTTATCCTGACCGTCTCCGCCAGCAAGCAAGCCCCCAGCCCCGAGTCAGACGCCACCCCACCCGTCGCCACCCCCGACCCCGAGGACCAGGGCGGCACCACCGAGGAACCCGAGCAGCTCAAGACCCTCGACCAGCTCGCCAGCAACCAACGGGGCCTCAACATCATCAACACCAACGGCCTCGGCATCATATACAACAACCCCGCCAGGACCAACCTGTGGCTCGGCGAGAGCAGCAATGCCGCCATGGCACAGCAAGTAGACCACGACGGCGAGGACGCCACATGGATCATACTCCACAGGAACGACACCTGGTACCTCTACAACACAGGCCGCCGGGAGTTTGCCAAGCTGCCCGAATACAACACCAGCAGCCAGCCCGCCACCTTCAGCGCCACACCATACCCCGTCCAGATCACCGGCGACGGCCTCGGCACCTTCAGCCTCAAGCTCGCCGGACAGACCAACGATAAATCATGGATGTGCGCCTCCCCCCAGATTAGCGGAGCCCCCGTCTGCCACTGGACACAGACCGACCCCGGCTCCACCTGGCACATCATCACCGTACCCATGGCAGACAGCCAGCGCGCATACACCATCGCCAATGCCATGCTCGACTACGCCGCCGACCCCGCAGGCTACCAAGCCGCCAACCAAGTCACCACACTCGGCGACATAGCATCCAGCCAGCCATACACCATCCGGAACGCCAACGGCCTCGGCATCATATACAGCAACCCCGCCAATACCAACCTCTGGCTCGGCGAAAGCAGCAACCAGACCTTCTCCGCACCCCTCAACCGATTCGCCGAGGACAACATGTGGCTCGTCATCAAGTACGGCGACCACCACTACCTCTACAACGTCGGCCGCAGACAGTTCGCCACCATCCCCGACTTCGACGTCGTCAGCCAGCCATGCACCTTCCAGGACCAACCCACACCCCTCGACCTCGCACAGCAAGGCACCAACTTCACCATCCGCGGCGCAGGCAGCCAGTCCGACCGCGCATACATGTGCGCCTCCCCACATCTCGCCGCCAAGCCCGTAGCACAGTGGACACAGACCGACGACGGCAGCCAGTGGCAGCTCATCAAGGTACCCGGATACGACGCCACCGCCGCCTACCAGGAAGCCATGCAGCAGATCATCGCCACCCCCGTCCACACCATCCCTGCAGGCACCGGCACAGGCAGCACCACCATATACACCCTCGGCGGCCAGCGCCTCAGCCAGCCCCCCACACACGGCGTCTACATCCGGAACCACCGCAAGGTAGTCCGGTAGCCCCCCCGCCTCAAGGCAGAACACAGACACAAAGAGGGTGTGCACACAAGCACATCCTCTTTCCATTACCCCACATAACACACAATACACCCCTATGACACACAGACACCCCCTTATCACCATCCTGTTCCTCATCCACGCCCTCGGCACATCGGCCGGCCAGTACACCATCACCTTCAGCTCCCAGGCCACAGGCCCCGACAGCCAGCAGTACTACACCCCCAAGACCATGGTCGCAACAGGCATCTCCACCTCCGACCCGGCCTTCGGCACCATCACCTGTACACAGACATCCCTGTGCTATTCCGGCAAGTCCGGATACGGCATGAAAATCGGCACCGCCCTGGCACCCGGCACACTCACACTGCAGTTCTCCACACCAGTACCCCACGTCTCCGCCCTCATCATAGACTGCGCCTCATACAAATCCCCCAACACCTCCGCCACCATAACCCTCACGTCAGGCACCCACCACATCGGCACCCACCAGACATCAGCCCGCCACACCCAGTTCGAGGAAGCCAGATGGGACGACCTCAACATAGACACCATGGCATCAATCAGCATCCGGTCAGACCGATACAGCTACATCCGTACCATAACCATAGTCACCTGCCCCATATTTACCCTCCATACCACCGTTGCCGCTGTTACCAGTACCACCGCCGTACCCATGACCTACCACCACGGCACAGGCACCTACACCGCCACCGTCCCCCTGCAGATGCAGAACACATACACATGCAGCTTCCTCTATGACGGTCAGATATATGGAAGCGAGGACCTGACGATAGACAGTACGGCCACAGGCGAAAGCCTGGAAATACAGTCAGGCAGCGCCACGTCAGGCAGCGCCACGACCGGCTGCGCCACGATTGTCCCATGGTTCAACGGCACCTATACCATCACCTTCGACGTGGAGACCAAGTGTCTGTCCGTCCAATGCACCGATCCCACAGGCTATGACCTGAAGGTTACCTCCGCCGGATGGGCCACGCTCAGCCTGCCGTTTGCAATCAGGCTGGACGACGACCTCACGGCATACTCCGTGAACGAAAGGAACATATCCGGCAGCGGAACCACCGGCAGCGGAACTACCGGCAGCGGAACTACCGTCAGTCTCATCCCGATAGAATCCCCCGATGGAAATATAGCCGCTAACACCCCAATGGCAATACGTGGGGCGGCAGGCACCTATACGCTGGCAAGGGCAGATGCCGGAACTTCCGTCACAGGCAACCTCCTTCACAATCATCAGTCCGGCGGCAACGTCAGTGCCGTCCCTGGAGCCAGGCTCTACAAGATGGCGTATGTAGACGGCAGGGTAGGGTGGTATTTCGGGAAAGCCGACGGAGCCCCCTTCCCATTAGGCAGATACAAGGCATACCTTGCCCTTACTGAAGAACAGCAGTCCTCCGCACGGTCACTCACGTTCAGTGATATGCTGGACCACGGAGCGACACGCGTCACAGACATCCGGTCCGATGTCAGGCCGGGAGGCACATATACGAGATACGACCTGACAGGCCGTCAAGTACACGGCAACCACAGAGGAATAGTAATCATTAACGGACAAAAGGCAATGCAATAATATGAAAAGGAAATACGTAAGACCGTCCGCAGCCATCTACGCCATCCACCCATGTACGGTCGTTGCACTCAGTCAGGCCGTCCACGACGAAGTGACGGACGAAGAAGGCCTTGCACGCGACTGCGACGGAACCCCCTCGTATCAGGACACCGGCACGTCAGGAAGTAAGAGCGGAATCTGGGAGAATGAATGGTAATCCCTCCAATACCTCCTCCCCATGCAGATGCGGAATCCCTCAAGGCATTCGTCCGGGATACACGGCGGGCCAGACACGATCAAATAGTTGTGTCCCATGGATTGTACTATGGATAATTATTGTTATCTTTGTACCTGTAGAATGATTTATATATAGAGGACTATGCAAAGTATCTATGATTTCAGGGCAGTCACAAGCCGTGGCAAGGAAATTGATTTTTCGGAGTTCAGAGGCAAGGTGTTGCTTATCGTGAACACAGCCAGCAAGTGTGGCTTCACACCCCAGTTTGCCGGACTTGAGGAACTGTACCAAAAATATCGGGACAAGGGCCTTGTGATTATCGGCTTCCCGTGCAACCAGTTCAAGGAGCAGGATCCCGGCACCGACGCGCAGATAGAGGAGTTCTGCCAGTTGAACTACGGCGTCACATTCCAGATTACGAAGAAGACCGATGTCAACGGTCCGGCAGCAGAGCCGGTCTTCGAGTTCCTGAAGGCTGCGGCCCCGACCGAGGAATACCATGGTCTGAAAGGCAAGGGAGCAAAGGCCCTGTTCAAGCTAATCAGCAAGAGCGTCGGGAAGGACAGCGACATCAAGTGGAACTTTACTAAGTTCCTGATCTCCAGGGACGGCAGTACCATAAGGCGCTATGCACCCACGACGGAGCCCGGGGACTTTGAGAAGGACGTAGAAGCCATGTTGGACGAGCAGTAATCCCGGAGAGCACTATGGATGTAGACGTCTATGCCCTGATAGACAAGTACTATGCTGGTAATCTGCCTCTCAGGACCCTGCTGACACAGCACTCCGAGAGCGTGGCGGCAAAGGCCCTGGAGGTGTTGGATGCACACCCCGGGATTGAGGCCGACCGCCAATTGGTATATAATGGTGCCATGTTGCACGACATCGGGATTTTCATGACGAACGCACCCGGCATCCATTGTCATGGCACGGAACCATATATATGTCATGGGATGCTTGGAGGGGCAATCCTCAGGCGTGAGGGACTGGACAGGCTGGCATTGTTCGCGGAGCGACATACAGGGACGGGACTTACGCCGGAGACCATCCAAAGACAAGGTCTGCCCTTGCCGCTGGATGTGCGGTTCGTGCCAGAGAGCGTCGAAGAGGAAATCGTCTGCTACGCAGACAAGTTCTTCTCCAAGTCACACCCCGAAAGCGAGAAAACCGTTGAGCAAGTCCGCATGATGTTGTCGCGATTCCCCGACGCAGACCTGGAGCGCTGGGACGATTGGGTGCGCCGTTTTAGTTAAAAGTTGCTATATTGAAGTATAAGCTTTGCTTATCTTTGATATTTGTTGTAACTTTGTACCTTTGAAATCATAGTGCCCGACTTGCTTTGAGAACAAAGACCCTGCTCCTGATAGCTCTGACCTGTACCGTAGCGGTTATGGTTACGGCATCCGTTCCCCTTGAACGCCTTGTAGGGACCGTGGCAGACACAGCCATGGCATCGGACAGTGTGGAGGTCACGGACACCACACCCACGCAGCCGGCCGGTCCTGACGACGCACGCGATACGGCACACGTGGGCGCACGGCAGGAACAGCCAGTGGACAGCACCAAGGGGTATACGATATATGCCGACACGTCACTTTGGAACAAGGACACGACAAACGTGGACACCATGCGCAAGAGCAAGAGCGCGCTGGACGATCCTGTTGAGTACACGGCACAGGATTCTATATGCTTCGACTTTGACGGCAGCCGTGCCAATCTTTACGGCAACAGCCAGGTCAACTATCAGAACCTGCAGCTGACCGCGGACGAGATAGACATCTCGCTCGACTCAAGCCTGGTACATGCCTTCAGCCGTGTCGACAGCCTGGGCGAGGAGTTGTGCAAGCCGACTTTCAAACAAGGAAGCGACGAATATGAGCCAGACAAGATAAGCTATAATTTCAAGAGCAAGAAAGCCTTTATCACGAACGTATATACCAAGCAGGGAGAGGGCTTCATGCAGACCTCCGAGAGCAAGCGGGACTCTACCGGTCTTCTGTATGCGCAGACAGGCAAGTATACCACTTGTGACGCCAAGGAGCCGCACTTCTACCTGAGGATGTCGAGGGCCAAGGTCCGACCAGGCAAGAATGTCGTGTTCGGCCCTGCATACCTCGTCGTTGAGGACGTTCCTATGCCGCTGGCCATACCCTATGGTTTCTTCCCGTTCAGGCACTCCTATCAGAGCGGTTTCATCATGCCTACGTATGGCGAGGATACGAATCGCGGATTCTATATGCGCGAAGGCGGCTACTACTTTGCCATCAGCGACCACCTGGACCTGAAGCTGCTGGGCGAGGTATATACGAAAGGATCGTGGGGCATTTCAGCCACGATGAACTACAAGAAGCGTTACCGTTATTCGGGAACCCTGTTTGCCAGTTTCCAGAAGACCGTGTATGACGACAAGACCCAGCCGTCGGTCAATGACTTCAAGGTTACGTGGACGCACCGCAGCGACCCTAAGTCCAATCCTACGCAGAGCTTCTCGGCAAGCGTAAACTTCGCCACGACCAGCTACGAGCGCAACAACATGACCTCCAGGTACAATCCCGAGAGCTATACCCAGAGCACGCGCACGACGTCCATGAGCTACAGCAAGACCTTCCCCAATATCGGACTAACCCTGAGCGCATCGTTCAACATGTCACAGAGCATGCGTGACAGCATCATATCGGTGACGTTGCCTACGCTTAACATAACCCTGGCACGCATGTATCCGTTCAAGCGCAAGCGCAGCGTGGGCAAGGAGCGTTGGTACGAGAAGATAGCCTTCAGCTATACAGGCAATATCACCAACAGTATTACGACCAAGGATTACAGGCTGTTCAAGAGCAACCTTATCAAGGACTGGCACAATGGCATGCGACATCAGATACCTATCAGTGCCAGCTTCCAGCTGTTCAAGTACCTGAACGTGACGACGAGCTTCAATTTCACCGATCGTATGTACATGAAGAAGGTCCGTCAGGACTGGGACCAGGACAGGCAGATGGTGGTGAGGGACACTACGATGGGCTTCTACAACGTGTACAACTACAACATGAACGTGTCGATGAACACCAAGCTGTACGGCTTCTACAAGCCAGCCAAGTGGTTTGGCGGCAAGAAGATCGAAGCTATACGTCACGTCTTCACGCCCAGCGTGTCGTTTTCCTACGCACCCGATTTCGGCAGCAGCAGCTATGGCTACTACGGTTCCTACCAGAGGACAGACCGCGAGGGTAAGCCGGTGGGTGACCCGGTGAAGTACTCATACTATGCCGGCAGTGCATACGGTACACCCGGGCAAGGCATGACAGGAAATGTCACGTTGGATGTGTCCAACAACCTGGAGATGAAGGTATATTCCAAGAGAGATTCGCTGGGTTACCGCAAGATCAGCCTTATTGACGAGTTGGGAGCATCACTGTCATACAACATGGCAGCCAAGACACGCCCGTGGAGTGACCTGAGTACGCGTCTGCGACTCAAACTCAGCAAGAGCTATACGTTCAGCATGAATGCCGTGTTTGCCACCTATGCCTACGAGTTTGACCAGAACGGCAACGTGCGCCTGAGTGACAAGACGGAGTGGAGCCAGGGACGCTTTGGCCGTTTCCAGGGCATGAGCCAGAATATCTCGTACACGTTCAACAACCAGACGTTCAAAAAGTTGCGAGACAGGATCCGCGGCATCAGGGACAAGGCCACAGGCAAGAAAGACGGAGAGTCCGAGGATGACTTTGACGAGGACGACGTGGATCCGGAGATGCAGAACCTGGATCCGGACCGCCGCAGGGCATCACGTAACAAGTCCAAGGGAGATACCAAACAGACGCTGGACGATGACGGGTATCTGAAATTCTCCATGCCGTGGAGCTTCACCGTGAGCTATGGCGTGATGATGCGCGAGAATACTTCGGCAAAGATAAACCCGAAGACCATGCGCTATCCCTATGCGTTTACCCACACGCTCAACTTCAATGGAAACCTGCGTATATCCCAGGGGTGGAACATAACTTTCTCCAGCGGCTACGACTTCAATTACCACAAGCTTAGCATGACCACGGCATCGTTGAGCCGCAACCTGCATTGCTTCAGCATGTCTTGCAACATGGTCCTGACCCCGTATCGCAGTTTCAATTTCATGTTCCAGGCCGACGCCTCGGCATTGCGTGACGTGCTGCGCTGGCGCAAGCAGAGCGGATACAGCAGTAATATAGAGTGGTATTAAG
>DFKL01000028.1:11436-12287 GCA_002373535.1 Prevotellaceae bacterium UBA3646
ACGGTCAGACCAGGATGAAGAATATCTATCACAGCGATATCGTGAACCTTCTTATCAGGGAGGGGACAGATGGCATGCGACTGAGGGCTATTGCCCGCAGGGTATATAATTTGCATGCCAGCCTGTTCAATACGGAACTGTCATACACGGCTCTCAGATGCCAGATAACGTCCTACCTCTGGAAGCAGAGCAGACGCAAGGACTCACCGTTCTGTCGCGTCGGGTACGGCACGTATGCCATCAGGAGCTCCGTTGCCGTGCAGCTGGATCTGTTCTGGGATGCTCCGGAATACCATGTCAGGGAGACAAGGCAAAAGGTTCCGCACCATACTCAGCTGACGTTTGATTTCTAATTTAAAAATATACTCATGAAAAAGTTTCTTTTTGCTTTTCTTGCCATTCTTTCCATAGGAACGTCATGTACGAGCCATTACGAGGAATGGGTGTTCAGTGTACGTGACCAGAGCAACAGCTACGTGGTCTCTGCCATCGGGCAGAAAAACACGCTTGTCCTGATTACCACAAAGAGTGTAGACCTCAGTTGCAGCGAGGATTGGGTGCATCTGGGCACCGTGAGTTACAACGTAGAGGAAAACGGCAAGAGGTACGAACTGTATCCGGAGATTACGTTCGATGCCAATACGAGTGGTGCAGAGAGGTCTGCCATAGTCTATTTTGACAATGGAGGCGAGCAGAAGCTTTCCCTTATTTACGTCCAGGAGGCTGACGAGCAGGAGTAAATTATCCAGCCTGGAATAAAAAAGTATCTGAAACATTTGCACAATTGATGCAAATGTCTTATCTTTGCACACGCAAAACAGACAAGCGGTGCCTTGGATGAGTGGCTTAGT